>DATMEE010000315.1:0-4572 GCA_035557035.1 Phycisphaerae bacterium | reverse complement strand
GGCCGGCCTCACGTTTAATACCACTGGCGGAGGGACCCTGAACCTTAATCCCGGCGTGATCCAGTCCAGCGGCGGCGGCCAGGCGACGTTCAACATGGTGGACTTCGACAACAGCGACGGCGTGATCCAGGCCTTGGCCGGCTCGATGATCACCGTGACAAACAGCGACATCACCGGTGGCGTCTTTCACACCGCAGGCGACGGATTCATCAAGCCGAACAATTTTTCAGACCTGCGCGACTTCACGCTCACGGGACTGATTCGGCACCAAGATGGCGACCGCGCCCAGTACCACGGCACCATCACCAATAACGGCACCATCAGCCTCGAATCCACCGGCGGCGTTACGGCGGTGGGCATCCTCCCCGGCGCCACCGCCACCTTTGCGGGCAACGGCCAGATCGTCATGGGCGGCCAACCCAGTAACTACATTCTCGGCAATGGCGGCAATGCGACCCTCATCAACGGCCCGAGCCACACCATTCGCGGCGGAGGAACCTTCGGCTTCAGTAACGTGAGCATTACCAATCAGGGCGCCATCATTGCCGATCATGCGCTCCCGCTCATGATTAACCTTTCCGAAGTAGCCATGAACAGCAGTGGCGCCTTGAGTGCGACCGGCGCAGGCGGCATGAGAATCATCGACGGCGGTTTCACCACGTCGGGGACTGTCAACATCGCGGCCGGCTCCGAGCTTGAACGAACCGGCGTTTACCAGCAGACGGGTGGCGTGACGACGGTCAATGGAGTGCTCGACGTAACCGGCAACGTCACGCTTCAGGGCGGAATGCTGACCGGCGGCGGAATCATTGACACCCCCCACGTCTTCAACATGGATGGAACCATCGCGCCGGGCGACGCGATCGGCAATCTGATCATTGACGGGGGTCTGAGTCTGGGGTCGTCCGGCACCCTTGCAGTGGAGATCGGCGGCCTGACCCCGGTAACGCAGCACGATCGTCTGAATGTGACCGGCCCAGCCACCCTCGGCGGCACCCTTGAGGTGGCATTTGTCAATGGCTTCGATCCCCAGATCGGCGACAGTTTCGAGGTGATGACCTATGCGGAACAGTTGGACTCCTTCCTGCTTGGTTGGTTCAACACGTTCATCGCGCCTTGCGATCTGGACGGCCGGACGATTGAGGTCCTCGTGACGCCGACAGCGGTTATCGTCCGCGTGATCGCATCCGTACCGGCGCTTGACATCAACTGCGATTGCGTCTTTTCGTTGGAGAACGAGATCGCGGCCTTCGCCTTGGCGCTGGTCAATCCCGCCGCGTTCCTGGCTCAATATGAGGACTGCGACATCCTCAACGCCGATTTCAACGACAATCTCGTCGACGGCCGCGACGTGCAGCCGTTCCTGGAGGCGCTGCTCAACTAATTGAGTAGTCGCATCGCTGGACTTGGTGCCGACAGGATAGATGCGGCCGTCGATGTCCAGGTCGTCGATCTGCACCTTGTTGGGAATGCCGCCGAGGGCGATCACTGCCCAGTCCTTGACTCGAATGGGGGAATGGCCTAGTGCATCAACGCATTCGAAATTTCGGGGCGGCCATATCAGAACCCCCCACGGAAGTGGGGGGCCGGCGCGCAGAGAAGACTCGAATAATCGAGTGTGTCGGCCCACTAGAGCTTCTTGAGAGTTCACGGCAGCCATGTAGGTCGGGGTCCGCAGACCCGACATTTATGCCGAGCCAACTCCGATGCGCTGAGCATTATGAAGCAGCAGATGAGCACTCCCCCGGCTGACGACAGCCTGGTCTCGCCTCTGCCCTCTCGCCACCAATAACCAACAACCAATAACCAATAACCAACAACTTGTAGCCAGCAACTCCGATGCGCTGAGCCTTCCTATTCCACATGAACCAGAGACCCGCGACGCCAAATATCCGCCGGCGGATTGCCACCCTTTCGCTATTCGCTATTCATCCTTCGCTATTCGCGAATGCGATGCGCGGAGCATTCCTAAACATGCCCGGTAGAACGCCGACCCAAAACTTGCCCGCCTGAGGCGGGAATCGCCGCCGCGTTTCAGGCGGATTCAAGCCAGTTCAAGTCCCGAGAAAAAAATCGGGGGGTTGAAATGGGCAAACTGAGGAAATTCTCCCAGCCGCCGGAGAAAACAATGGAAAAAATCCGCCAGACCAAAATCCTTCCTGACGCGGTTTACCCGCCACCGGCGGGTGGCTCCGTGGCTTCCCCCACTGAAGCCCCAAGCACCCCGGCCGTCCCGTTCAGAAATAATCCCCTTTTTCAACCGCGGGCGAGTATTAAAAATGCGCTTGAAAAACCCGAAAAAACGGCCTTCTTGACGCTTCTAGGCGCTTCTTTTATGATGCGCGGCTCACGATTTTGTATCGTGCCGCCCGCGAAGAAGGCGGTTGTGTTTTTTTGAGGTTGAAATGCCCACGATTAATCAGCTATGTCGCCAGCCGCGCGTGACGCCGCGCATCAAGTCGAAGTCGCGCGATCTGGATAACTGCCCGCAACGACGCGGCGTCTGCCTGATCGTCAAGACGATGACGCCGAAGAAGCCCAATTCGGCTCTGCGCAAGGTCGCCCGCGTCCGGCTGTCCAACGGCCGTGAAGTGACGGCGTACATTCCCGGCATCGGCCACAACCTGCAGGAGCACTCCATCGTGCTCATTCGCGGCGGCCGTGTACGCGATCTGCCGGGCATTCGCTATCACATCATCCGCGGCGTGCTGGACTGTTCGGCGGTCGAGGAGCAGGAGAAATTCGGCACGCGGCGCAACCGCTCGCGCAGCAAGTATGGCACCAAGCGCCGCAAGTAACACGAACGGTTAGAACCCCTCCGCAATGAGGGTGGCCTCCTTCGACGGGGAGAGGCCGCGAAACCGAGCGGCCGGCGCGTGTCCGGTCGAGTATGGTGATCGGCAAATCAATTTGCCGGCATTCGCCGCCGATCCATCGGCGGCGGCCAGAAACAGGGAGTTTTCAATGGCTTTCAAGAAGTGGACGAAGTCGTCCGAACAACTCAGGCCCGATCCCAGGCACAACAGCATCATGGCCGGAAAGTTCATCAATTGCATGATGTGGGAAGGGAAGAAGACCGTCGCCCAGAAGATCTTTTACGAGGCGCTCGATCGCGTCGCCCAGAAGATCAAGGACGTGCCGCCGATCGAAGTTTTCGAGAAGGCGATCGGCAACGTTCGGCCGAGCGTCCAGATTCGCAGCAAGCGCGTCGGCGGAAGCAACTATCAGGTGCCCATGTCGGTCAACCCTCGGCGCAGCCAGTCGCTGGCCTTCCGCTGGATTCTCGAAGCCGCCCGCGGCAAAAAGGGCCGGCCGATGAACGAGCGCCTGGCGACCGAACTCATCGATGCGTTCAATAATTCCGGCGCGGCGGTGACGGCGAAGGAAAACGTCCATCGCATGGCGGACGCGAACAAGGCCTTCGCCCACTTCGCCTGGTGATTCCATTGACTTTGGTTAGATGTCCCGCGTCGTTTGTTGTTACGACGATTCCCGCTACTATCGTGTAGTGCCAGCGGTTCTGCGAGTTCGAGGCCATCGATTCTTCTTCTTCAGCCTGGAAGCGCGGGAGCCGCCACATATTCACGTCGCGCACGCGGGGCGATACGCCAAGTTTTGGCTCGAACCCGTGTCGTTGGCTAGCGCTCGCGGGTTTCGTGACCACGAACTGACATGGCTTCACGGCATCGTCTTGGACAATCGATCATTGTTGGTGGAGAAATGGAATGAGTACTTTGGCGCACAGGGCTGACGTTCTCGCAGTTGATGTGGCCTGCACCGAAGATGCACTTACCGTTACCTTGAACGATGGTAGGGTCGTGTCAGCGCCGTTGGTCTGGTTTCCGAGGCTCATTAACGCTACGGCGAGGGAGCGATCGTCCTGGGAATGGATCGGAGGCGGAATCGGAATTCACTGGGAAGCGCTGGACGAAGATATTTCAGTCGCCAGCCTCCTCCAGCCTGAAAGCTATATGCAGTTGCCCCGACAGACTTCAAAATCGTCAAAACGCGCCGCTCGTGAGGGTCATTTGACCAAACCTCGAAAGGCCGTGGGCAAATAGTCTAACAGATCGCTCGCGATAAGCGATGTTTCTCCCAGGCTTCGTGCCGCGAGGTCGCCAGCCAAGCCGTGAACGCAAACTCCCAAGACCGCCGCATCGAAGCGGGGCAGGCCTTGGGCAAGCAGCCCTGAGATCACGCCGGTCAGCACGTCTCCGGTGCCGCCCGTCGCCATGCCCGGATTGCCGGTGCGATTGACAAAGGCCCTCTGGCCGTCCGTCACGATGGTCTGCGCCCCCTTGAGCACGACCACACCGCGCTGAGCATCTTGTTCTTGTATGGAAGTCTTTGAAGGGCGTGTCGCGATCATAGCGGCGGCCGCTCGTACGGCCGTCTCTTCGCGTCTCGCCTGGACATCCGACGTGTCTGTTCCGCAGAGCCGCGCCATTTCACCGGGATGCGGCGTAACGACAAAATTGCCGGAGTGCGGCCACTGCATCGTTTCATTCTGCGGGGAGTGTGCCGTATGGATGGCATTTAGCGCGTCCGCGTCCAGCACGATCGGCGCGCCGA
>DATMEE010000314.1:0-6064 GCA_035557035.1 Phycisphaerae bacterium | reverse complement strand
ATGAATGCGCGGCTTCCGATAGACTTGGAAACGGCAACGCCAATGGCTGCGTCTCGCCTCCCCGCGTCCGCCGATGGAGTCTTGAGTGTCCTGGCAAGCTCTCGACCGCCGCACGCCCGTCTACGACCCCGAAGCTCCCCGGCTTCTCTCCGACGCGGTGCGCGACAAAATCAATTCCTTCCTTCCACGCTACGAAACCAAACGTGCCGCCCTGCTCCCCGCTCTGCACGTCGTCCAGCACACTTACGGCCACGTCAGCTATCAGGCCATGGCCGAGGTCGCCGCGCTGCTCGAGATTCCGCCCAGCGCCGTGCTCGACACACTTACGTTCTACACCCACTTTTGGGATCACGATAAAGGCAAGAAAGTCATCGTCGCCTGCCGAAGCCTCTCGTGCCAGCTCATGGGCAGCGACGCCGTGCTGGACGAGCTGAAAAGCGAGCTGAAAATCGACGAGCACGGCACCACGCCCGACGGCCACTACAGCCTCCTCACGGAGGAGTGCCTCGCCGCCTGCGATTTCGCCCCGTGCATGCTGATCAACGAAAAGCTGCACAAGTCCGTCAAGCCCGACGATGTGAAGAAAATTCTCAAGGATGCGAAGAACGATCAGATAGCCCCGGCCCGATCCGAACTTTTCGATCCGCCCTCAAACAAACTTGAACAGCCGGCGCCCGAGCTTGCCCCCACGTCCGACATCGCCGAGATGAAGGATGCTTGATCTGTGACTACAAGCCCCGTTCAGTCTGAGGCGAGCGATCAATTAAGTCTGCAGCACGCCATCTGCGAACGGAAAGCAGAGCCCTCCTGGCGCGTTGCGGTTTGTTTTTTCCTGCTGTTGATCGGATTGCATCTGACCGCCGGGCCTATCCTCGACCTCCCCAATTGGCATGTCGACCCTTCAGGGAATCCGCCATTTCAAGAAGCGATGGCCTGGAGAAACGGTCGCATGGATTTACCCCAACGCGCTCGCGACACCGCCCTCTTTAACGAAAAGTTCTACAGCGTACATCCACCGCTCTTCGCGATCATCTCCTATGCTGCGCTTTCGCTCGGCGAACTTCAAGGTGTCCCTCATGGCCAGTTCTATCCACCCTGGTATGTGCTGGCCATTGTCATCCCGCTGCCGATCGTCGGATTCTGGGCTTTCAATGAAGTTCTGAAATCGGCGGCGTGGTCGGCGGTTCTTTGCGGGTACTGGATTATTGGCACGCCCTTGCTGACCGCGCTGCTGGATGCCCAAAACGGCGGCATCAATTCGCTCAATCATATCCTCGCCAATATTGGCCTCATGCTGGTGGCCGGCGACCTGCTTGGCCGCAGGAGGATGTGGCCGGCCGCCATTGGCCTGACGGTAATAATATGGAGTCGGCCTCACCTCTTGTTCTTTGGCGTGGCCGCGATTTGGATCGCGCGAACCGTTTCGCATCGCCGCACGGGAATGACATGGGTGATTGGTGCGATGCTGATTTCCGTTGGCACCCTGCTGCTCTTGAACTACGCTAAATTCGACAATCCATTCGAGTCAGGTTACCGCTACATCTACGACTATCGGCCGAACAGTTTTCTGGGCAGCCGCTTTTACGCCCACGGCTTATTTTCGCCCCACTTTTTTCCAGAGAACTTCTGGACAATGAACCTGGTCGTACCGCAGTTTCGGCTGTCGCCGTCATTTCTCACGGCCGAACGCTCCGAATGGGGCGCGGCCATCTGGTTCACCACGCCCATTCTACTGGTCGCCCTCTTCGATGCTTCGAGATGGTGGCGCGACAAGGCCGCGCGACCCCTCATACTCGCGTCGTTCGCCGTGATCGCCACGTTTCTGATGTATCATTATCGGGGAGCCTCGACACGAGGCTGTCATTTTTATTCACTTGACTTTCTGGCGGTCTGGTTGCTTTTGATCGCACCGTGGACCTTCAATGGCCATCGCCGATGGATCACGCTAATCTGCCTTGCCTGGAGCGCCGTTTATTTCAACCTGATATCTTGACCCCGCTTGCGCACCCAACTGAATTCAACGGACCATGTCTCAACGCGACGAATCATTCTCAATCGCTCGCACCGAGAGAGCACAAGACCGCCAAGCCCCGACGAGGTAAAGAAAATCCTCAAGGACGCGAAGAACGATCAGATAACCCCCGCGCGATCCGAGCTTTTCGACCCGCCTGTTCACCGCCCGCGCATGGAGGCAATGGTGACACGGCCTCACTTCCCAAAACCTCTGACATTCAGGAAATGAAAGAGAGCTGATTCGCTATCGCCCTTTCGCCGATGCGCGTCCCTTCCATTCCCCCCAGAAGGGAGCTGGACGAATTAAGGCGGGCCATGATCGCGAATATAGCTACCTTCGCTCAGTTTTCGTAACCATCGCTTCGGGCAAACACCCCGCCTGCCGCAAATAGCGCACAAACGCTTCAACCATCACCCGGCTGCCATCCCCATTCGGGTGGCCTTCATCAAGATACAGCAGGGCGCTGGACTGACCCGTTCGAGCCAGTTCCGCTTCATAAGCCGGCAGCACATCGAAAAACCCGGCGTCTCGCTCATCAGCCCACGCCTTCAATCGGTTCTGCGGACGAACGTCATTGCGAGATCTATCCAACTGAGACGAAGGCGGAAACGCAAGCACGACGATTGGAATTCGGTTGTCCCCGCAAATGCGCGCCGCCTCATCCAGATCGCTGAACGTGCGTTTCCAGCCGGCTTCCACAATGGGAAGCGGCGGCGCGCCAAACACCGCCTCGAATGAGTCATACTTTTTCAGCGTCGCCCGCGCTTCCTCATTTCGCCACCGGATGGCGTCTTTCTCGCGCTGCCATAGACGGCGGGCGGCTAACGTCCGGATGGCTCGGATCACCCCACTCCAATGCGGTTTATTCGCGAAATCAAATCGCATCGCCTTGCTCGTCACCCGGTCGGGGTCCACCAAGGCCACATCGGTGACATCGTTGAACGAGAACTGAAGAACCACCAAATCCGGCTTCAGCAGCAGCCCTTCCGCCTTCAGGTAGTCAACTTCCTGCCAGGTCGAGTACCCGGCCACGCCCGCATTCAAGCACACCACGCGGAATCCGGACGCATTTTGATTCAACACCAGTTCAGTCAAGCCGGCGATGGCCAGTTCCTCGGGCAAGCCAAAGCCGAAGGTTACAGAATCGCCCAGAAACAGAATCCGGAATTCTCCGGCGGGCTTCGCACGTTCAATTTCCCGGCCGCGCAATCCGAAGGAGTTAATCCGCGCGAGCGCCCCCGCTTCCGTTCCGGATGCGCTTCGCCGCAGCGTCCATCCGCGCCTGACGTGCGGCTCAAGCAGCGAAGCGTGCGCCGAGGGAGGAGGAAAGCAAAGGATCAGGGCGCGATCCAGCGACACAAATCCCAGCAGCACGCAGATCAACGCGCAAAAACCTGCCTCACGGTTCGTGCATGCCGGGCGCCGGCGAACGACCAGCGCGGCCAGCGCGACCAAAATGGCGGCGGCGCAGTGAATCCGCATGGAGACGAAGACCTCAGGAACAGAAGTCGGACTAAGCCATGAAAATCGGTCGGCAAATTGCAGCAGGAGCATGTGGCAAACCGTGGCGCATCCGGCCCAGACGGCGGCCACGCTTAGCAACGCAAGCGTGATTCTTCCAAGCCGCGCTGAACGGTGATCGACTGCTGATGAGTTCATGGCTGACGACCGCGATGCGGTGGGCGCAACGCAAAGAATCTCAAGCCTCACAGGTTTGGAACCCCACCCCTGTGTAATCGTCCATTCGACTATATCGCGGCCTGACCTGGCGGCAATGGTCTCCCGCGCGATTCCGCCCTTCGCCGTATTTCAGAATGGACTACACTGTCCATTGCGAAAACAATCTTGAAGCAGACCTTTGGAGTCCGCTGCATCCGTGGCAACGGTATTCTCAGAAAATTCCAGATCGACGTACGGACGCGCCGCCACCGTGGGCTATTTCGCACTGCTCGTCATCGCACTCCACGTCGCCTTCAGCCATCTGATTCGCCTTTCCCAGTGGCAGCTTTCCGCAGAATCCAACGCCGCCGTCGCCGAAGGCGTCGCCTGGCTCGACGGCCGCCTCGATCTTCCCGCCCAGGGTCCAAACCCCGCGAATCCCGCCGATCGCGGCTGGGACACGGCCGTCGTCCGGCGACCGGGCGAAACTGCGCCGCATGTCTTCAATGTCTTCCCGCCGCTGCTCTCCGTGATGACCGTGGTGCTGCACCCATTGCATCATCACGTCCTCGGCCTGCCGCCCGGAACGTGGTCCCCCTGGACTCTGGCCTGGCTCATCTATTGGCCGCTCGTCGCCGTCGCTTTCCTGGGCTTCAACGCCCGCACGGGCGACCCGCGCTGGGCGGCCTTCCTGGCGTTTGCCTTCATCGGCGGAACCGCCCTGCTCCCGCTGCTGATCCATGCCGGCAAAGGCCTGCTCGGACAGCTCAATCAGGTCATCTCCCAAATCGGAATCCTGCTGATCGCCTATGACGTCCTCGGCCGCCGCCGCATCTGGCCGGGCCTGATCGGCCTCGCCATCGCCGTTTTCACGCGGCAGCTCGCCATTTTTTACGCCGGCGCGCTCTTATGGGCTGCATGGAAGCGCGGCGGTGCCAGAGCCGCGGCTGCTTGCGCGCTGGGCATCGCCGCCATCGCCGGCCCCCTGCTCTGGCTCAACCATGCCAAGTTCGGGCATCCGCTCGACTTCGGCTACGATCGCATCTACGTGGATCGCGACGACGAAGTGGCACTCAAGTGCAAAGAGCATGGCGTGTTCTCCTGGCACTTTATTCCGGAAAACATCTATTACTTTCACCTCGCCCCGCCGCGGATCGACCAGCTCTCGCCGATCACCCTGCGCGTCTCTGCCGCCAACGATTGCAGCACCAGCCTCTGGCTCACCACCCCGCTGGCGCTCTTCATCTTCATCGCGTTCAAAAACTGGTGGCGCGAGCCGCCCGCCCGAATCGTCATGCTCGCTACGTTGCCGATTCTCGTCGGTCATCTATGCTATCACAGCCCCGGATGGCTCGCGCAGGGTTACAACCGGTTCGCGATGGACTTTCTGCCCGTCTGGCTCGTCGTCGCGGCCCCGTGGACGCGGGGCGGATGGCGCACCTGGTTCACGCTCGCCTGCACGGCCTGGAGCGTATGGTATTTCAGCCAACTGAACGTCGGTTGATTCTCCGAAACTGAGCACACGGAAAAGCGCTGGGATATTCGCAATCACTGCCGACCTTCAAATCAGCGTCCAATCGCGCGCGAAAACGTGGGCTTGCTTCGGGCTGCTCGTCATCGCGCTGCAGGTCGCGACGGGGCATCTGGTTCGTCTCTCGCAATGGCAGCTCGGCCCCCAGAACAGTCCCGCCATCCAGGAAGCGGTCGCGTGGCTCGAAGGACACCTCGATCTTCCCCCGACCGGATCGAACCCCACAAACCCGTCCCACCGGCCCTGGGACACCGCCGTCTTTCAACGCTCCGAAGAACCGGCGCCAAGAATCTTCAATATCTTTCCCCCCCTGCTCACCGCGATGACAGTAGTGCTGCACCCATTGCACCATCATGTCCTCGGACTTCCCACCGGAATCTGGTCTCCCTGGTCCACCGTGTGGCTCATCTACTGGCCCATCGTCGCAATTACCTTCGTCGCCTTCAACGCCCGCGTTCGCGACGCGGCCTGGGCCGCTCTTCTCTCATTTTCGCTCCTCGCCGGCACGGCGCTTCTGCCGATCCTCGTTTACGCCGGCCGCGGATTGCTGGGCGAACTGAATCACGCTGTCTCACAAATCGGAATCCTGCTCATCGCATGGGATGTTCTCGGCCGCCGCCGCATCTGGCCGGGTCTCGCGGGCCTGGCCATCGCCGTGTCCACACGGCAGCTCGCATTTTTCTACGCACCGGTGATTCTCTGGGCGGCATGCCGGCGCGGCGGAGCGCGGACCGCTGCCCTCTGCGCTCTCGGCATCGCGGCGATCGCCGGTCCATTGCTCTGGCTCAACTACGCAAAATTCGGAAATCCCCTCGACTTCGGCTACGCGCACATCTACGTCCACCGCGACGACATCCTTG
>DATMEE010000313.1:0-6931 GCA_035557035.1 Phycisphaerae bacterium | reverse complement strand
GACGCTCGATGAGATCGGCCGCGATTTCGGCATCAGCAAGGAGCGCGTGCGACAGATCGAAGTCCGCGCATTAAGCAAGCTTCGCGCCTCACTCGGCGACCAGGGAGTTCAACTCCTCGCCGGATGACGGCCGCCTACCCCGCATCAATCCCTCGAATCACCCCCGCCCCCACCGTTTCCGCTGCCGTCAGAGTCCCCGCCGCCCTCGTTCAGCACCTCATCCGGATCCGGCGCGACGTGCATCGCCCACACGTCGTCGACCACCGTTGGCGATGAACGCTTCCGCTGCAAGTAGGCCTGATAGCGCCGCGAAAAAACCACGATCGCCCCGGCTCCCGCGAAAAATGCCACGATGATGACCAGTCCCCAGCCCATCGTGAGCCACCAGCGGCGAACGCGAGCATCTTCCAGCATTTTTTCCGGCCGCGACGTGGTTGCCTGAGCAAGAATGCAGGCGCCGTTAGATTCACCAGCGTCGATCGCCCTCGTCGCGACGGGAGCATTGCCCGCTGGCGGCGCTTCCGCAAAAGCGAGTGACGGGAAGATCAGAATCAGTAGCGCCGATGCAGACTTGCGCAACGGAGGACCCAGACGCGCTGCCTTCGGCATCACCACAGGCCCTCGCGCGGCGAAGACGTGTCCGTCTCTGCAAATTCTTCCAAGAGCTTTCGCTGCGCTTCACTGAGCTTCTTCGGCGGCACGATCTTGACGACCACGTATTGATCGCCGCGCTCGCCGCGCTGCGAATGGGCCACACCCTGTCCGGCGAGCCGCAACTTCGACCCGCTTGGGGTGCCCGGCGGAATCCGCACCGTGCCGCGACCGTCGATGGTCGGAACCTCCACCCTCGCCCCCAGGGTCGCCTCACCCACCGTCACCGGAACGGTCACATAAATATCATCATCGACGCGCTCGAAGTAGGGATGCGGCTTGACATGGACGACGACGTACAAATCTCCCGCCGCGCCTCGGCCATGAGCCGGCTCGCCCTTGCCCCGCACACGGACGCGCTGCCCATCGCGAACGCCGGGCGGGATGGTGACGCTGATCCGCTGCCTGGTTCCGTCGGCCGAGGGAAGCTCGAGTTCAATCGCGGTTCCGCGAACGACGCGCTCGAACGTGAGCGAAACCGGGTATTCGACGTCGCGCGCCGGCTCGGGGGCGGGCGCACGCGCTCGCGAGCGACGCCGACCGCCGCCGAATGGAGACTCCCCGCCCCCCGCTTTTGCTCGACCGCCGAAGAGGGATTCGAAGTCGAACATGTCCGCGAGGTCTTCGATGTTGATCGACTGCCCGCCCTGCCCCGACGACCATTGATAGGACCCCCCGCCCGCGCCCGGTTGCGGCCCGCCATACGAGCCTGCGGGTCCCGCGTGGCCGAATTCATCGTACTGCCCGCGCTTTTGCGGGTCGGACAGGACTGCGTAGGCCTCCTGGGCTTCCTTGAACTTCGTCTCCGCGTCCTTGTCGCCCTTGTTTTGATCGGGATGCAACTGCTTGGCCTGGCGGCGAAAGGCCTTTTTAATCTCGTCGGCCGATGCCGTCTTTGAGACACCGAGGACCTGGTAATAATCTCGCTTCGCCATTCGTTTCCATCATACCGTGCGTCATTGCGCCGGCCACGGTCGCGAGGCCGCCATAACCCCAGCGGCTCCTGACCGCTCGTCGAATCAGCGATCCGGAAATTGTCCCGGCGATACGCCCAGGTCCACGATGCTGCATCCGAGGATGGGCTCGACGCCCAGGCGCCGAGATTCGGCGACGAGTTCCGCACTCTCCGCACCGGGGTTCAGCCAGACTTCGCCGGGATTCACCGCGGCGATGTCGGGCAGCGCTTTGACACCCACGGGCGGCGGCAAATAGACCGTCACGCGATCGAGAGGCACGGGAACGTCGCGCAGACTCGCAAATACCTTCAGTCCCTCGATTTCGCCCCCCTTCGGATTCACCGGGTACACCTCCCATCCCGTTGATAGATGGGCGCGAACCGACTTGTTGCTGAACTTGCCGCGATCGGCCGACGCGCCGAGTACGGCCACGGTTTTCTTTTTGTCGGGCATGTGAAGCTCCTCGTCGAATTCCCACGCAAATGATAGAGGGTCGGACACGAGCCGTCAGATGCACAAAGCATCGCGCTGGATCAATAAGCGACGTTTGTCGCTGGCGCCTTTGTTTCCTGCGGCCAGGCTTTGATTATGCCCGAGAATGTTGGAATGATTGCAGCGAGATTGCGGGTTCTTTAAGATAGGGTGACCCAGGGGAGGGTGGCGACGAGCACAACTTCCACGCACTTTGAGGAAATCATGCCCATACTTCGAACGGTCGCGATCGCGGCCGTCATGGTTCTATTAAACCGCGATTCAGCACGGGGGCAGATCGACGACGCGTCGGCTGACCCGCGCGGCGGGGTGCTGGGCGCCTGTTGCGACCCCTTGTCCGAAGCGTGCAGCATTCGCGAGGAGAGCATCTGCGTCGCGCTGGGGGGAGAGTTCGCCGGCGACGGCACGACATGCGACGCCTGCATCATCACCTCGCTGACGATCAATCTTGTTTCGCTGCAGGACACTTTTGAATTAATGGCACCGCCGCAGGCGACCTATGGATACGCCGGCGGGCTCAACGTGTCGGGCAGTCAGGCCCGGAACAGATTCAACGTCATCATGGGCGTCACCGACACCTGGATGAAATTCGGCACGCAGGCCGCGGTTGCTCAATTTAATGCGCAATTCGGCCCCGGTAACTGGGAGCTCTCATCGGCCGTGTTGCACCTGAGCGAGAATCACGTGCCGAACAACGGAGTTTTCGGCCGGGGCCAGGGATCGTTCGCGATTCGCTGGCTCGCCAATGACAACTGGTCGGAGGGCGACGGGACGCCGCAGTCGCCCGGGGTTGCGAACGGCAATGAAGTCGGCTTTACCTACGGGCGATCCCTTCTGAACGCCGTGGCGGACGAGGTTCTGGGTACGGAATTCGAGAATGCGTTCACGTCCACATGGCAGAATTTTGACCTGCCGCTGATGCCCGGTTTCACCGCCGACCTCATGAGCGGGGGCGTTGTCTCGCTGTACTTCGTGGCGACGGACCCGCTGACCGGTTTCACCTTCAATTCCGGCACTCATTCCAACGCCGCGACTCTCATTCTGACTGCACAATCTTCAAATCTGCCGTGTCACGGCGATTTGACCGGCGACGGATATCTTCTGGGCGACGATCTGCCGTCCTTTGTGGACGATTACCTCGTCGCCGAATCCCTTCCGTACGAACAACTCGACGTGATCGACCTGGATGACAATGGCACCGTCAATGCCGCGGATGTCTCTTGCTTTGTAGCGGCGCTGCTCTCGACGCACGATTGTGCCGGTGGGAACTTCGACTGTCCGTGAGAAACTTCACTTTCTGGCGGGTGAAGCCTTCGGCGGCGCTGTCTCCTCTTCGGGCGGAATGAAAGGCACGGCCCGCGGGCTCATCATCGGCAGGCGATACATCCAGATCAGCCAGAACACGCCCCCGATGAATGTCACGATGCTGACGGCCTGCGAGATGGTCACGCCGCCCACGTCGAGCGGGTTGTCCTGCCGCACCGCCTCTTCGAACACGCGCGAAACCGAATAGATCAGAAGAAAGAGACCCAGCAGGATGCCGTGCCGCCGTCGATAATAAAAAATCGTCGACAGCAGCCACGCAATAAGAAGGGCGTTAATCACGGCGTAAAGCTGCGTCGGGTGGACCGGTTTCGACTGATAATGGGACGCCAGCTCCACGAGTTGATCGATCGTCAGGCCATAGGTAATGCACTGCTGCTGCACCAGGCCGGCCTCGGTTTTCTTGAGATAATCCACCAGCTTCTGACTTGCATCGGCGTGGACCTTGTTCAAATCCTGAATCATCGCGGCATCCGCGCCGCTCTGGCGGGCGAGATCGACTTCCTTCTTCGCGGCTTCTACAGCCTGGTCCAGCTTTTGGCGCGCACCGCTTCCCTCTTTCAGAGCGGCGTCGATGAAGTCGCGAGCGATCGGATAGCTCTGGCCGGAGCTCGACGTGTAAATCAGCTCCTTCGGCAACGTGAGCTGACCGAATTCATACTGTTGGCGCATCGCCGGGCTGCCGTATGGAAACTGCACCGCCCAGGGCACGCTCGCCTTCATGCCCGCCGGATCGTGCTGATCGACGCACACAGCGCCCCAGCAGCAACCGTTGAGAAAGCAACCGATTCGCGTGATGGCCAAGCCCGAGGCCAGTGCCGGCACGGTGATATCGATATACCAGCGGACCGACGCCCTTGCGATGTATCGCAAATAGATAATGACGGCCGGGATGACCAGTATGGGTCCTCCCCAGAATTCGAGGCCGCCGGCGCGGATGTCGAAAATCGCGGCGATCGGACTGTCTGTATTGGCGAATCGCGTGTCCCAGTAGTGAATGACGAACATGGCACGTGCGCCGGCCACTCCGAAGATCAACCCTATGAAACCGATGTTGAGCACAATGTCCGGGTCGGCCTGCGAGCGAAAGGCGCGGCGGCAGGACAGCCAGATGCCGGTGAGAAAGGCGAGCATCATCATGACGCCGTAGCTTTTGACGTCGCCAAGCGATTGAAAGAACCCCGGAAGCCAGTCGGGCATCGGGATGGTGAACATGGTGGGGTACATAGTTGCGAGTTTCTAGTTTCTAGATGCTGGTCATTGGTTTCAGGTTATTAGTTGTTGGTGTTGAAATCGGTTTCGCGTACGGTGGTGGTTCAAAGCTCAACCAGCAGATTATCTATAAGTCTCGTTTTCCCAATGCGAACAGCGCCGGCCAGTAGCAAGAGGCCTTCGGGACTGTCGGCCGGTTCCAGCGTGTCGGCGTTCACGACGACGACGTAATCTATCACGGTTTCCGGGCCGGCGATGCGCCCGATCTCTTCTCGCATCCCTTCGATAATCGAGCCGATGTTCGCTTCGCCGTCGAGCAATCGTTGCTTGCCCAGCGAAAGGGCACGAAAGAGGGATAGCGCCCGGATTCGTTCATCTTTTGAAAGATACGCGTTGCGGCTGGACATCGCGAGGCCGTCCGCCTCGCGCACGATCGGGCACACCTCGATCCGAACCGGAAAGCACAAATCGGCAACCATCTGTTTGATGATGAGCGCCTGCTGGGCGTCCTTCTGGCCGAAATATGCGACGTCGGGCATGACGATGTTGAACAGCTTCGCGACGACCGTGCAGACACCCTCGAAATGGCCGGGCCGAAGCGGGCCGCACATGGTCTCAGCCAGCCTGCCGGGCTTCACGCGCGTCTGTTCTCCGGGCGGGTACATTTCGGCGTCGGTCGGCGTAACGATCAGATCGACCCCCGCCTTTTCGCAGGCGTCGCGATCCGCGTCGAAATTCCGTGGGTAGGCGGCAAGGTCCTCCTTCGGACCGAATTGGGTCGGATTGACGTAGATGCTTACGACAACGACGTGGCCATCGCGTTTCGCGGCGTCAATGAGACTGACGTGGCCCGCGTGCAGGGCGCCCATGGTGGGAACGAAACCGATCGTGCGACCTCGTCGGCGGGCAGATCGGATCGCCTCACGAACGTCGGCAATTTCGCGAACGATTTCCGGCAAGAGACTGCTGTCGGAGACACTTTTTCCGGTGCGGAGGCACTCATTCCGGAATGTTGTACCCGGAACTCGAAATTCGCTCCATTCTGGACAGCCGATACCCTATACCGTGCCTATTATTACATCACGGAGCAGCTCAATTTTGCGAAAGCCTGCAACCAAGGTGGGCCGTCGCAGATTTCGTTTAGGAAGTGACGACGCCGTCGCGTGCGGCGTCCCGAAACCTGACACGAGGAGCACTGCGATGCAACCCCGAACGCATGCCGTCGAATCCAAGGGCAAAATGATCCGCGCCTCAGGTGGCCTTCCAGCCCGATTCAGCAGGCCGTCACATGACGACGTCCCCCGCCGATCGGGCTCGTCTCGCGGAGGGAATCCGGGCAATCCGCCCGCGCGGGAAGAGGAGGCGATCTGGAGATTCTTCGGGTTTTGACGGATACGAAATTCAGGTATCGGTCAAGTGTGAGGCGGTCTCGCCCGATTCGAAAGCCCCTGCACTTCCGTGCAGGGTTCTGATGACCAGACTGCTATCTTGCAGGCCGCAGGCGCTTCACAATTTCAGCGTGAAGGTCGGCGTTGGCGCTGGTTAGCAGGCTGCCGCGAAAGACGACGTGCTCTCGCTCACCGGTGAGACTGGTCGCCACGCCGCCGGCCTCCTCAATGCATGGTATCAACGCCGCGATGTCCCAGGGTTGCATGACCGGATCGATGGCGGCGTGAATGCGGCCTCGACAGACCAGGGCGTGCTGGATGCAGTCGCCGCAAAAGCGCAGCTTGCGGGCGCGGCGGATGACTTCGCTCAGGCGATAACCGGGTTGGCGCGTTTTTGGATCGAGATCGGTCGCCGCGATCGTTGACGTCGAGATGAGTGCATCCTCGAGGCGGTCGCAGGGCGCGACGCAAACGCGCTGCGGCTCGCTCGACCCTTCCCGAAACCAGCAGCCCTCCCCCTTCGCGCCATATACCGCCTCTTTCAGCGCCGGCATGTTGATCACTCCGACGATCGGCTGCCCGTTCTCCATCAGCGCAATAAGCGTCCCGAACGCATGTATGCCCCACGCAAATGAGGTCGTACCGTCAATCGGATCGATCACCCACTGGAAGGCCTTGTCCCCGCTGCCTGCATCGCCGAATTCCTCGCCGATGACGCCGTGATCGGGATATCGGGCGGCGATCATGTCGCGAATGACCGTCTCGGCCTCGCGGTCGGCGATGGTGACTTCCGAGCCGTCCGGTTTGCAATCGGCCTCGCAATGACGGAAGTGCCGCATGATGGGCGTTTCAGCGGCGGCGGCCATTTCCAGAGCAAAATCAAGATACTTAGAAGTATTCTGCGGAGTC
>DATMEE010000312.1:0-11772 GCA_035557035.1 Phycisphaerae bacterium | reverse complement strand
TCGCCTGGAGCGCATCGATCAACTGGAATCCGAGGCAATCGCCTGAACGCTGACGCGGATTCGGGAAGCGCGTTGAAACGCGCTGGGGAGAGGAGAGGGAGTGCGGCCGTGAACCAGCCGTCGAACGGCTGGCCTACAGCCCGCTGGCGCGGGAAAGCCCCGTGAACGGGGCTGAAGGGTGATAGAATGTCGCAAGCCCGTTTGAATAGGAGCAAGCCATGATTCGGAAACTGCCCTCGGGCGGGTATCGGCTTTATTCGCGAAAGAAGAATCCCAAGACCGGCAAGCGGCGGAACCTCGGCACGTTCAAGACCCGCGCGGCCGCCGAGAAGCACGAGAAGGCGGTGCAGTTTTTCAAGCGAAAGGGCTGAGGTCCGCAAGCGAGCGGCCAGATGTACCTGGCGCGCGGCACTTTCTGGAATTTACGTCACCGTTCGTGTGGAGCGCTGACCGCTTCCTGACGGGCGCGGCTCTGTTCAGGGCCGCTTCGCGGCGGAATGACGTGACTCAGTCGATGACGTCGATGCCCATGTTTCGGGCGGTTCCGGCCACGACTTTCTTCGCCGAGTCCATGCGGCCGTGACAGTTGAGGTCGTGCATCTTCTGCTTGGCAATGTCCTCGACCTGGGTCCACGTGACGGTGCCGACTTTTTCGCGGTTGGGGACGCCCGATCCCTTCGCCACTTTCGCGGCGGCCTTGAGCAGGACGGAGGCGGGGGGGCTTTTGATGATGAAGTCGAAGGTGCGGTCGGCGTACACGTTCACGACGGCCGTCACCGGCATGCCGTTAAGCTGGCGCGTGCGCTCGTTGAACTGCTGCACGAACTGGCCGGGGTTGACGCCGTACTGGCCGCAGGCTGGGCCGATGGGCGGGGCCGGGGTCGCCTGGCCGCCCGGGCCCTGGACTTTGAAAGTTGCTGTCGGTGTTTTTTTCTTCTTTGCCACGGTTGAACCTCAATTTGGGCGGTCGATAAAGCAGACCCACCTTACGAATTCTGGCGGGCGGTGCCCACCGTGCGTCGCTATCAAAAAATGGCGTTCCACACTGGGAGCGCTGACCGCTTCCTTACGGGCGCGGCTCTGTTTTACTCGCCGGTCAATTCGATCTGCCAGTATTCCAGCTCGATCGGGGTCGCGCGGCCGAAGATGGAGACGATGACGCGGACCTGCCCCTTGTCGGGCATGACTTCGTCGATCTCGCCCTCGAAATTCTCGAACGGGCCTTCCTTGACCTTGATGCGGTCGCCCTTCTTCATGCCGGCCATGCCCGCGAGCGTGGGCTGCTCGGCCGATTTCTCGACGACCGCGAGCATCTTTTCGACGTCGTGCGGCTTCATGGCGGTGGGCTTGCCGTCGGAGCCGATGAAATCGCCGACGCTCATGGTCTCCTTGACCATGAACCAGATGTCCTCGGGAATGCTGCCGTCGTCCTCGACCAACATTTCAACGAAGACGTATCCGGGATAGAGCTTGCGATCGAAGACCTTGGCCACGCGGCCGCGCATGCGTTTTTCGCGCTGCGAAGGCACCAGTATGCGGCCGATGCGGTCTTCGAGATGCTCGACGACGACCTTGCGTTTGAGGGCTTCGCAGACCTGGTCCTCGCGGTTGCTGGCCACGCGCAGGACGTACCACTGCATGCCGGGCTTGCTCGGTTGCGTCGGATCAGCGGCAGCGTCGGACACGGCGGCTGGACCTCCCGCGCTGTCTTGCGATGCAAGGTGGGGAAGGCTCGTTGATTCGGAGGCGAACACCATTTTTCCCTTTGTGCGAAGCGAATTTGTTCCGGCAACGGACCGGGTACGAACCTCAAAGAAAATTTAATTCGCCTTTCAGGATGCCGATCCAGGTGAAGAACAGAATGAACACGATATCAACCACGAAGAGCAGGATCGACATCGCCACCATGACGAAGATGACCACTTTGGTCGAGCCGATGATTTCCCGGCGGGTGGTCCAGTTCACCTTTTTCATTTCGCCTTCGGTGGCGATGAGGAAATCGACAAAGGTGCGTTTCAGCCCGAGGGCCCAGTAACCGAGAAGGCCAAAGCCGGCGATGATGACGGCGGCGACGCTGATGGGCACGATGGTGTGCATGGCGCCGGTGAAAAAGGGCTGCAGCTTGTCGAAGACGGAATAGGCAAACCAGCAGATCAGAGCGCCGTAGGCGACGCCGGACCAGACTCGGATCTGATGACCCTGGGTGGGCTTGTAGATATCAAAAAAACCGCCGCGGGCGTGACGGGCCTCCGTCTCGCGCGCGACACGCTTCTCGCTCTCGCCCCCGGAGCTGGTCGCAAAGTCAGACACGGGTTTCTTCCTTTCAGCGAGCGCGACCGGCGGGCGACTGGGATCGTCGTGGCCGGTTTGATTGTCGTCGTGTTGAGCCATGGTGCGTTGGGTCTTGTCCTCTGGCGTCCTTGCGTGCGTCGTGTGCAAGCGTCTCGCAATCAGGAGCGAAGGGACTCGAACCCCCAACCGCCGGTTTTGGAAACCGGTGCTCTACCAATTGAGCTACGCTCCTTTAACAGTCGCTGGTCTCTAGTTCGGTCTTGCGACTAGAAATTAGCAACTCGAAACTCTCCCTACTTCCTCTTTATCTTATGCGAGGTGTGGCGGCGGTCGGACTTGCAATATTTGTTCAAGCCCTCTTTCAGTCCTTCGGGAATGCCCGCCTTGGCGTTGACAATCGTGCGATAGTTCAAGTTATCGCACTCCTTGCACTGGAGCCACACGTATTCTCTTTTGCTTGCCTTTGCCATGTCACTTCAACCTTTATCGACGCCAAAAATCAGGCGGCTTGGCCGATGCAGCGACCAAGCCGGCCTGCAAAGCACTTTGAAATTACCAGTCGATGCCAAATCGAGCAGTTGCTCTCATATAGCCGCATTTGCTGACTGGCGTTGACCGCTTCCTTACGGGCGCGGCTCTGTTAGTGGCCTGTCAGGCGATGATCTTGGTCACGACGCCGGAGCCGACGGTGCGGCCGCCTTCGCGAACGGCGAAGCGGACGCCCTCTTCAAGGGCCACGGGGGCGACCAGCTCAACCTCCAGCGAGACGTTATCGCCGGGCATGCACATTTCAGCGCCGCCCAAGAGCTTGAGACTGCCCGTCACGTCCGTGGTCCGGACGTAGAACTGCGGGCGATAGTTGTTGAAGAAGGGCGTGTGCCGGCCGCCTTCTTCCTTCGTCAGCACGTAGACTTCGGCCTGGAACTTCGTGTGCGGCGTGATGGAGCCGGGCTTGGCGAGCACCTGGCCGCGCTCGAGTTCCTCTTTTTCAACGCCGCGGAGGAGCAGTCCGACGTTGTCGCCGGCCTGACCCTCGTCGAGCGTCTTGTTGAACATTTCGACGCCGGTGACGACGGTCTTCTTGTTTTCCTTCATCAGGCCGATGATTTCGACTTCCTCGCCGACACGGATGATGCCGCGCTCGATGCGGCCGGTGCCAACGGTGCCGCGTCCCTTGATGCTGAAGACGTCTTCAACGGGCATGAGGAACGGCTTGTCCTGCTCGCGGACCGGCTCGGGAATGTAGGCATCCAGAGCGGCCATCAAGTCAGTGATGGGTTTCGCGGCTTCGGCATCCTTCGGATTCAGCAGGGCCTTGTTGGCCTGGCCGCGGATGATGGGCGTGGTGTCGCCGGGGAAGTCGTATTTCTTGAGAAGGTCGCGGACTTCCTCTTCGACGAGGTCGAGCAGCTCGGGGTCGTCGAGCAGGTCGATCTTGTTGAGGAAGACGACCAACTGGGGCACGTTGACCTGGCGGGCGAGCAGGACGTGCTCGCGCGTCTGGGGCATCGGACCGTCGGCGGCGCTGACCACGAGGATGGCGCCGTCCATCTGGGCGGCGCCGGTGATCATGTTCTTGACGTAGTCGGCGTGACCGGGGCAGTCCACGTGAGCGTAGTGTCGCTTCTCGGATTCATATTCCACGTGCGAGGTCGCGATGGTCAGAATCTTGGTCGGGTCGCGGCGGCCGTCCTTTTCCGAGGCCTTGGCAACTTCATCGTAGGCCTTGAATTTGGCGAGTCCCTTGACCGCCTGCACCGCGGTGATCGCAGCGGTCAACGTGGTCTTGCCGTGGTCGACGTGACCGATGGTGCCGACGTTGACGTGTGGTTTCGTTCGAGCAAATTTTTCCTTGGCCATGCCGGCGATTCCTCCGCGAGCCTAGTCGCAACAAAATGCAGGTTTCTCTTTATATTCCTATCGTTTCCAACCGGTCAGACTGCGCGAAAAGAAGCCGAATCCAACGCCGGACTCAGGCATCCCAGCCGCGCGTGCATCACTGTTAATCGAAGCGGGTTTCGTCCGCAACGCGCGTTTGAACCGTCGAGGTTCGCCGCCGCGGGTCGGGCGAGTGGACTTCCCTATAGCCGCTATCGAGCGCGTTCGAGGCGTCACTCCGACGCGCGAGGCCGCACACCTTCGAAGCTGCTGACGGGATTTGAACCCGTGACCTCGTCCTTACCAAGGACGCGCTCTGCCAACTGAGCTACAGCAGCGCGTTCGCAGGCCGCAAAATGCCTGACCCGCGCGTCGGGCAAAATGGCACGAGTGAAGCGCCGCCACGGACGGACAGGTTTTTCGACTGTCCGCCTGCCGCTAATCAAGACGCGTCAGTATAAGCAACCGGCGGCGGGCGTCAAATCCGCTTCGGATTTGAACCGATTGAGATGGACGTGGTGATGCAATCACAATGCCGAGACGATCGATTCCTCTGATCGCAAGCCATAAGCCTCGGTTTCAAATGACGTTACATTTCGGAAGGCTTGTCGGGCGGCGTTGCGGCTGCACCTTGACGAACTTCGATGAGCAGCAAATCCCCCGCCGGCGCGGCGTTGAAGCGCCGCAAACTTTCAAACTTCGCCGGGTCCTTGAGAATCGTGACTTGGGGAATGACGTAGAGGGGATGAGTACGGGCTGATTCCATGACGAAGCGGGGATCGGTCGTGACGTCGAAGGCGCGGTCCATGTAGTAGGCAAGCTGCGGTGGATCGATGGTGCGGAGTGCCCAGTTTCCGGCACTTTCGTGCGTCACCGGACTCCAGGAGAGCATGACGCGGTCGGATGGCTGCGTCCGCCGCTGAATTTCGCGCCATGCCGCGATCGTGGCATTATCGACGAACGTCCTGGCGAAGTATCTGTCGGCGCCGATCAGTTCGGTGACGGCGACGACGGCCAGGACGCCGTAGAGGATCGATTGTGCCGAAGCGCCGGCATATCGGCTCAGGGCGGCCCGGAGATCGAGCAGCGTTCGCGCAGCAGACAGGGCGATCCAGGGTCCGAGATAAAACATCCAGTAGTTGTGAATCTTGAACAGCCGCCAAAAGAGCAACACCCAAATCAGGCCGGTGATGGTCACAAGACCCATGGCTTCGCACCCGCCCATCGGCTCCTCGTTCGGCGAGTATCGCCCCGTGCGCCGGGAGACCATGCGGCTCCATCCTTGACTCACCAGGTAAACTAGAACCAGCGCGGCAATCGGCCACGTGAGATTCCCGGCGATGTGTGCCAATGCGGTGGCATTCCGCAGATCGGGAGCGCTCGAACGACGGTTGAAAAAGATGTCTCCAAGGCCGCTCCAGCGGCCATCAAGCCCGGCGTAAACCAGAAAGCAAATCAACGACAGAGTCGCCGCGGCCGACACGAAAAAAATGAACGCGAATTGGCCGAGGCCCAGTCGATTTCTCCTCCACTGCCACGCGGCCCACAAACTCGTCAGACCGGCGAACAGGATTCCAGGCCAGTCCGTCCAGACCAGGAACGCGATGCCGCCGGCCCAAAGCGCGAGCCGCTTTCGGCGACGCGAAGCAGGAACCGCGGGTTGCAGCGCTCCGCGCAATGCGACCGCGGAAGCGAGCATCAGGCAAAGGCAAAGCGGCTCGTGGTTGACCATGCGGCCGAAATAGACGGACATCGGCATCAGGGCGTAGATCAACCCGGCGAGCCAGGCCGCCTCCGACCCCCAGGTCGGCCGAATGAGAACCATGAACAGCCAGAGGCTCAAGAGTGAGGCGAGAATGGGGAGCGCGCGGGCGATCGCCTCGCTCTCACCAGCGGCGCTGAAGGCGCCGGCGACGAGCCAGACGAGCGCAGGCGGATGATTTGCGTAAAGGCTGCGTTCTTCAGGCGGCGGCGTCGTTTGGCCGACGGCGATGACGCCCATTCCATGATGAACCGCAGCTGGATAGCGGAGAAAATTCCGTGCGAGCTGCGAGTAGAAGGCGCCGTTCCAGTCGTGCATGCCGGTCCAAGGGCGCGAGAGGCCGTGCATGAGACCCGCGGCGTAAACTGTCAGCACAAGGATCACATAGAGCCGAATCGGTCGCCTGAAAGGAGTGGATTGCGGCATTGGTGGTCCGGTTCCGCGTGCGAATTCACATGGGGGTCTTGTTTCCCGTAGCATATGCGAACCCGCGCGAAAGGACACGATTCACGTCGATCATTCCAGGCGCCGGAAGCGTGTTGCGATTAATGAAATCACTGTCCGGAACAGATTCATATTGCAGCGCAACATTACAATAAATCCACATCGCGCGGGATACAGTCGGTTTCGCGCGTTCTGCCTGCCGGGCATTCTGATTTTGGCGGGCGTCGCGGCGTATTCCAATAGCCTGCGCGGGCCGTTTATTTTCGACGATGCATTGGGCATCGTTGAGAATAAAAGTATCCGCTCTCTTGGGCGAATAGGGGAGGTGCTTTCGCCGCCTCGTGAAGCGACGGTGGCGGCGCGGCCGATCCTTAATCTCTCGTTCGCGCTCAATTACGCCGGTCACGGTCTTCGTGTCGAAGGCTATCACCTGACGAATATCGCGATTCATCTCGCGGGCGGGCTCTTTCTGTTTGGCGTCATTCGCAGGAGCCTGCTCCTGCCGCAATTTCGTGAGCGCTTCGGAAGAGCGGCGGGCGCCGTTGCCTTTTGGTCGGCGCTGTTTTGGATCGTGCATCCGCTGCAAACACAAAGCGTGAGCTACATCGTTCAACGGGCGGAATCGCTCGCCGGGTTGTTCGTGCTGGCAACATTGTACAGCTTCATTCGCGGCGCCGATACCGGCAAGCGCGGCTGGTTCGTCTTTGCCGTCATCGCTTGCGCTCTGGGCATGGGTACGAAGGAGACTGTGGCAGTCGCTCCATTGCTCGTGCTGCTTTACGACCGCTGTTTCATCGCCGGCTCGTTCAAGAGGTCGCTTAGGCGGCGAGGTGTCGTGCATCTGGCCTTGTTCGTGACGAATCTGATATTTCTTTATTTGCTGCTTTACGGCCCGCGGCGCGTATTCGTCGAGGGGTCCGCGGAGTCGATTCCGCCATTGCGATACGCGCTGACTCAATGCGAGGTCGTCGCACACTATCTGTTCCTCGCCTTCTGGCCGGAATCGCTTTGTCTCGACTACCACTGGGACGCGGTGAGTTCGATCAATCAGGTCGTCTTGCCGCTGAGTCTGATTTGCGCTCTCCTGCTGACGACGGCGTTGGCGCTCTGGCTGCGACCGCCGCTGGGTTTTTCTGGGGCATGGTTCTTCGTGATTCTGGCGCCGACTTCCAGCTTTTTCCCCGTGACCGATCCCGCCTTTGAACAGCGCATGTACCTTCCCCTGGCCGCGATCACAACCCTGGTTGTCGTACTCGTCCATCACTTACTGACGCGGGTCCGGCTCGTCGAACCTGAGATCAGGCGAGGCATCCATGCGTCCGTCATCGTTGTGGCAGTCGGCACGGCCGTGTTATGCACGCTGCGGACTCGCTCGCGCAACATGATATACGCCTCGGAAGTCGGCATCTGGCAGGACGTGATCTCGAAGCGGCCGGAAAATCCACGAGCACACGTCAGCCTGGGGCATGCGTATCATCGGCAGGGAAACATTCAATTGGCGGAACAGGTGCTGCGACGCGCGCTGGAATTGAAGCCCGATTTCGCTCAGGCGCATTTCAATCTTTCGGTCCTGCTCGCCGGCCGGAATGAAATGACGGAGGCCCTGAGCCACGCCGTCACCGCGACCCAGCTCGCACCGCAAGAGGCCGAGCATCAATTCAATCTGGGCAGGCTGCGCGTTCGGATGGAACATTGGAAAGAGGCCGAGTCGGCGTATTTTCAAGCCATTGACCTTCGATCTGATTATCCCGAGGCATGGTATAATCTCGGGAACCTCGCGATGCGCGCCGGTGATTATTCCACTGCCGAGCAACGCTTCAGGCGGGCGTTGAAATCGGATGAGCAGTTCGTGGATGCGAGAATTAATCTGGCGGCTGTTCTGAATCAAACCGGCCGCGTTGACAGCGCCAAGACCATGCTGGAGGAAGCGGGACGTATCGCCGACGAACGCGCACGGATTCAACGTACGGCCGGTCGGGACTCGGAAACGGCGGAAATGCAGGCGCGTGTTGTGCAGATTCGACCAGCGGATCGCGCGGAACGGCTGCAGTACGCGCGGGACCTAGCCGCAGCCGGCCGATTCAGCGAAGCAATCCGCCAGTGCGAGATCCTGACGGCAGGCCCCCAGCCGCCTTCCGAAGCGGCGGCGTTGTTGGAAACGCTTCGTCAATCCGGGCGTCGTTGAGCGAATCCGTGCGAGCGTCATGCTCCCAACACATGAGGGCGTAGCGATTCTTCCTAGCGAAGCCTTGCAACTCAGGAACCAACATTTTCGCCGCCGCGCGATTGTTCTTGGCGGTGCACTGGTCATCGCCGGCGCATGTGCCTATTCGAACAGCCTGTACGGGCCTTTCATTTTCGACGACGCCACCGGAATTGTGGACAACCAGTCCATTCGATCGCTTTGGTCGTGGAATGTTTTTGCACCGCCGTCGAACACGACGGTGGCCGTGCGGCCGATTCTGAATCTTTCTTTCGCGATCAACTTCTTTTTCGGCGGTCTGCGAGTGGAAGGTTATCATCTCACGAACATCGCGATTCATCTGGCGGCGGGGCTGCTCTTATTCGGCATCGTCCGCCGCACGCTTTTACTTCCGGGTTATCGAGAGAAATACGGGGGCGCCGCGGACTGGCTCGCGTTCTGGGCCGCGCTGCTGTGGACCGTGCATCCTCTTCAAACTGAAAGCGTCACATATGTGGTTCAGCGGGCCGAGTCGCTCGCGGGGTTCTTCTTCCTGGGAATCTTCTACTGCTTCGTTCGGGGCGCGGCCGGCGGTTCCAAAGTCTGGTTCGCGGCGGCGGTGCTGGCGTGCGTACTGGGATTGGGGACCAAGGAATACGTCGGCGTTGCGCCGTTTCTGGCGCTTCTTTTCGACCGGTGTTTTCTGTCGGGGTCATTCAAACAGGCGTTGCGCGAACGTGGTGTCATCCATATGGCTCTATTGGCGTCACTCGCGATTTTAGCGGTTCTGATCATCAACGAGCCGCGCAGTTTTATTCTCGGCCATTCGATGCGGTTGACTCCATTGCGGTATGGACTGACCCAGTTCGGGGTCATCATCCATTATCTGCACCGCGCGGTTGTTCCACTGGGGCTTAGCCTCGACTACGGATGGGAATACCCGCAGTCACTTGGCGCCATTCTGCTGCCGGGCGTCATCATTCTCATGTTGCTTGTCCTCACTTTATGGGCGCTTCGATATGCGCCGGCGGCGGGATTTCTCGGCGTCTGGTTTTTTCTGATTCTTGCGCCCACGTCGAGCATCATTCCATTCGTGGACGCGGCGGTCGAGCATCGGATGTATCTGCCGCTGGCCGCGGTAACGGTGTTTCTTGCGATCGGGCTGCATCGAGTCGCGTTGCTGGTTCGACATCGCTCTGAAGTAATCGGCGGGGCCTTGAACGTCTTCGTCGTGATGATATTGCTGTTCGCCTCCAGTATTTTCGGGCGGCTGACGTGGTCGAGAAATCAGGACTATCAGTTGGCCACGCGCATCTGGCAGGACACCATCGAGAAGAGCCCCAACAACTCACGGGCCTATCTCAGCCTCGGCCACGTCCTGCACGAGCAGGGCGACGACGTCGTAGCGGAGCGGGAAATGCGACGGTCGCTCGCCGTCACGCCGGACTATCCACAGGCACGCCATTATCTCTCCGCATTCTTGAGCGAGCGCGGCCGACACGAGGAGGCGCTCCAGCACGCCGTCGTGGCCGTGAAGGTCGTGCCGCTTGAGCCGGAATATCACTTCAATTACGGGAGAGTTCTTGATGCGCTGGGACAGACTTCCCGTGCGGAAGCGGCGTACCAGCAGACGCTTTCGTTGAATCCCGACCACGCCGGCGCGTGGTACAACGTGGGAAACATGGCGCTTCGTTCGAAAGACGCGCCCCTCGCCATCGATCGATACAGCCGCGCGATTGACATCAGACCTGATTATGTCGATGCGCGCGTGAATCTCGCCAACGCACTGAACCAGCTTGGTCGAACGGACGCCGCGATTGCGGCGCTGGCGGAGGCGGCGCGGATCGCCGTTGAGAGGGCCGAGGCGGCGCGAAGGTCCGACTTGTGGGCGGAAGCGGCGGAGTTGCAGTGCAAGGTCGTGCAGATTCGGCCTGACGATCTTGAGGCGCGGTTGCAGCTTGCGCGCGATTTGATGGCCGCGGGGCGACCTGAAGCAGCGGCGGAGCAGTGCCGGCTGGTGCTTGAGCGGTCTCCCTCGAATGCGGAGGCGAGGTCGCTGCTGAACGAAATCACCGCGAACGAATCCCGCCGACCGTGATGCATCAATCGATGAGGACCGCCTGCCGCAGGCCGCCGATCGTCTGGAAGATCTCCCTCAGCTTTTGCGTATAGTCCTCAGGCGCGCCGGCCGCGTAGAATTCCTCGCCGTGACCGATGGTCGCGATCTGTTGCATCAAATCACGATCAGAAATATAGCCGACGCTGACGGTGTAGATCTTCATGTCCAGCGACGCCGCTTCTTCTGCGACAGTGACAGGGTCCGGGCCGGTGGTGGTGGCGCCGTCGGACATCAGGACGATGATCTTGGGAACGCCGTATCGGGCCCGGGTGCTGGTCAGTTCATCGACCGCCATTTGAAGCCCTTGGCCGATGTTCGTGTTGTTGTCCCAGTGGTTGGCCTGTCTTGCGTAGAGGGTGTCGGCCACTTGTTGCATGTCTGCCGTCAGATTGACTTCATGTCGCCCGGTCGATCCAAAGGTTTCGAGCGCCATTATGTCTGACACGCCTGACGTGTTGACGAGAATCTGCACGGCGTCCTTGACGGCGGTCACCGGCTCTTCGGGCGTCATGGTGAGGTTGGTCTGACTGCTGTTGTCCACACGGTCCAGGAGAAAATCCACGTAGGTCTTGACTCCGAAACGGTATCGAAACTGCGGATGAACCATGGCCAGTTTGCTGTTGGCGTCGGCAGCCCAATCCAGATAATCGGTCCAGGCCCAGGTGATTCGATAAGACGGGTAGGGCTTCCAGGTCAGCTCGTTGACACTGGCGTCGCCAGCCCCGCTCGGCGCCCACTCCGCCAGCCCGGTCATCACCGCGGTGCGATTGCGCCACTCGGTGTAGTTGGTGGTGGACCCCGTGATCGTTCCAATCTGGGCGCTGGTGTAGCTTCGGGCCTGCAACTTGGAATGAACCGCCGGAATGGAGCATGACTGTCCCGGTGGGATGTACCAAAGGCCCGGGTCGACCGTCGCGTCATACGTGGCGGGATCGATCGGATTGCCCCAGGTGTTCATTACACCGATGGTCGGCCCGGTGTCGCCGGCATATTCCGTCTCGTGTTCCGCGCCCGGTGTGTAAGGCCTTGACGGCGCCGGCCCGTCGAGGGAGCACCACATGTCGCGGGCGTTAATCTGCGTCTGATCGTGAAAAC
>DATMEE010000311.1:0-11960 GCA_035557035.1 Phycisphaerae bacterium | reverse complement strand
TTCTTGCGCTGGGGCCTGCTTCCGAACAACGTGCCCTCGATCGCCAGCACGCTCGCCGCCGAAGACGTGGAACTGCACGCGGCGCTCAGCCGCCTCCGCCGCGCGATCGAATCACTGGAGAGCGCGCCCGAGTCGTATCCGGCGCATCCGTACCTGGGAGTAATGAACCGCAACGACTGGGTACGATTTCACGAGGTCCACGCAGCCCATCACCTGCGCGAAATTCGGTGAACAGGGACTGACGCCAATCCCGCGCTCAATCCGCCGGTTTCGTCGTCGCGTCTTCATTCTTCTTTTCCGGAAGCTGATAGTCGATCTCGGCGTCCGGAGGAACGCCGCACGGTCCCTTCAGGTAATGCTCGAACCAGCCGATCATGCGGAGATTGTAGTCGAGCCGTGACGCGGCCTTGGAATTGCCGTGGCCCTCTCCCGGATAGAGCACCAGGCGAACGGGCGCCTTTCCAATGGTCTTGAGATAGCGATAGAGCTCCATCGACTGGCTCGGATGGACCCGCGTGTCGTTTTCCCCGTGCAGGATCAGCAGCGGCGTGCGGGCCTTCTCCACGTGAAAAATCGGGCTGCGCTCCCGAAACCAGTCCCAATTCCCCTCCCATGGCCATTTGCGGGCATGCGACTCGAACATCTCGTTGGGAATGTCGGTCGTGCCGAATTTCGACACCAGGTCGCTCATGCCCACAAACATCACCGACGCCGCGAAGTGGTCGGTCAGCTTCGTGGCACACCAGGCCGACGCATAGCCGCCATAAGAGCCGCCGGTGACGCCGACTTTTTTCTCGTCCACCAGGCCCTTCTTCACCAGGTGGGCGACGCCATCGACCAGGTCGTCGAACTCGGCCCCGGCGTAATCGGCCTGTCCCAGTTTTGAGAACTCAACTCCGCGGCCCGTGCTTCCCCGATAGTTCGGATAGAACACCGCGAAGCCCTTGGCCGCCGCGAGGTGCCCCGGACGGGAATAATTCGTGATCCAGCCGTTGCTTTCGTGCGCTTCCGGTCCGCCGTGAACATAGACGATGAGCGGATAGCGCGTGCCAGGCTTCTCATCCAGCGGATGAATAAGAATGCCCTGAATCGTCAAGCCGTCGCGGGCGTCGTATTCGATCACTTCCTGCCGGGCGAGGCGCAGGGTCGCCAGCCACGGGTTCGAGGCTGTCAGTCGCGCGGCATTTTCGTCGCCGTGCTTCATGAAAAAGACCTCGGGCGGATGATCGATCGCCTGGCCGATGAACGCCGCGGCCAATCCGTCCTTCGCGACCGAGACGCTTCCGAGAACCACGCCGCCCTTGGGGATGAGGGTCTTCGGATCGCCGCCCGTCAGATCGACCTTGGCGAAAATCGTCTCGACACCGATGTCTGCCACGTACATCACGGTGTCATTGTCCTGCCATCCGATGCTCTTCACGTGTCCCTCAAAGCCCGGGAGAATCTCGCGCAGTTCGCCGCCGCCGGCCGGAACGACCATGAGCCGCCCTTCCGCAGGGTCGTTGATGTCCTCGCCGGAGATCATGGCAAGATGCTTGCCGTCGGGACTCCACGCCACCTCGCCGAGCTTGCCGGGATTGGGAACTTTTGTGACGACCTTTCGCGTGTCGGCCTCGACGACCTGCACCCGCTGCTTCATGTAGACGTCGTCAATCAGCGGCGAAGGCGAGATCTTGACCGCGATGTGGGCGCCGTCGGGACTCCACTGGGGATCGGTGACGTGGCCGGCGATTTCCACGCTGTCCGGTTCCAGCGCCGGCTCGTCGCCGACATGGGCGATCCAGAGGCGCGAGAGGCGGTGCAGCTCTTCATAGACCTCCGCCTTGAATCCCTTCTTCTCCAGGTCTTTGCGGGGCTTGGGCTTTTCATCCGTCGCGACGAACGCCACGCGCGTGGCATCGTCGCTCCAGGAATAGTCGCCGATGTCGGTGTCGTGCGCCAGCACCCGGCGGGCCTCGCCGCCTGTCAGCGATATGACGTATAGCGATGTGTGCTTGTCCGGATCGCGCTTGGCAAGGAATGAAAGCGCGGACCCGTCCGGAAGCCAGCGAACATTGCTGACTGGCGCGTGGCGGCCGACGTAGAGGACCTCTTCACCATCCGGCACGCGACGAACGTACAGTTCAGTATGCGGGGCGCCGTCCTCAAAATCCGGGTCGTGCCTTCCGGGCTGCTCGTATGGATTTCGCGGGATGTTGCGGGTGAAGGCGATGTGTGTGCCGGCCGGTGAGATCGCGGCCGAGCCGATGTAGTTGACGTGGGCAAGGTGCTCGGAGGTGAGGCACAACTCCGCGAGCTGCTCGGCCGGCATTTTTTCCGGTTCGATCGTCGGCTCGTCGGAGATTACCTGTTGAGCGGCAAGGCTCCGCGAAGTCAGGCAAGCGATGAAAAAAGCGGCGACGAAGGTCAATCGACGCAAACATGCGTTTGGGTATTTCATTGAGTTGTACCTTTCGTGAAATGAATCGCGATGATGCAGCCGGAATCAGCCTTTTCCGGCCAGCACGGTCAGCGGTCTTGAAGCAGCGAGCGGCGCCGAGGTCTTGGCCAGGTCCGTTCTCAACTCGGCCGCGGGCTCGTCGTCCGCCTTCCAGTATTCCGGCATCGTGAAGCCCTTCTTCAAGTTCATGCGGAACGCATCGCGAATCTTGTTCATGCGCGGCGACGCGTGCGGCGTGAACCCGAAATGTTTCTCATCGTGCGGCGCCTGCACCAGGGCCATCTTCCGCCAGCCCACGTTCATGCCGTGAACGAAGAGAGCAGTGGTGAGCGAGCGGGTGTGCCAGAGCGTCTTGAACGTGCGCTTCCAGACCCAGTTCTCTTTCGCCGCCGCGTAGCGCAGCTCGTAGATCGCCTCGTCCAGCTCCCGGGCGGTCATGTGCTTGGGATTGTAGACGGTCTCGACGAAGGTGTAGCGCTCCCAGTCGGCCGGGTAGTCGGTGGCGAAGAGGCGCTTCGACGCGGCGAAGCGGTCGAACATGGTCGTGCCGGGCAGCGGCGTAAGATTGGTGATCTGGATGATGTCGACGCCCATCTTTACTGCTGCCATCGCCGTGTCAGCGACGGCGTCGACATTGTCGTCGTCGGCGCCGATGATGAAGCCGCCGAAGACCGCGATCCCCGCGCGATGGAAGCCGTCGACCAGTTGTTGATAGCGCGGGAGATTGTTGCGATTGACGCCCTTGTGATAGGCCTTCAGCGTCGCTTCGTTGAACGTCTCGAAGCCGACGAACATGCCGCGGCAGCCGGCCTTGTACGCCAGCCGCATTCCTTCGGCGTCCTCGCCCATGTTGATGGTGGTCTGGCTGAACCACAGCCGCTTCTTGCCGTGCTTGATGATCGCCCGGAGCAACTCCTTGGCCCACTCGGCATGGGCCGGGCCGACGCCGAAAAAGTTGTCATCGACCACGAAGATGAACCGCTTGGGCGTCTCGTTCCATTCCTTGAGGATGTCCTCGATGCGGCGGCGGCGGATCGGCGCGCCGTTGAACCGCGTCACGCTGCAATATTCGCAGCCGACCGGGCACCCGCGCGAGGTCTGGATCGCCGAGACGCTGTACTTGCCATTGATCGGTAGAACCTTTTGGGCCGCGGCCCCCAGACCTGTTTCTTCCAGATTCGACAGCTTGCCTTCATAGCGCGGAGCGAGTTTTCCGGCCGCGGCGTCACGGACGATCTGGGGCCAGATTTCGTCGGTTTCGCCGATGGCGACGCAGTCGAAATACTGGGCGGCTTCGTCGGGCCGGGCCGAGGCGTGGGGGCCGCCCATGATCGTCTTAATGCCGTGCTTGCGGCACCCTTCTGCAATCTCATAGGCGCGGGTTGCGCCGCTGGTGTAGGCGGTGAGGCCAACGAGGTCGTAATGCCCCTGCTCGATGATCTCGTCGGTGGCCTTGGTGCCGAAAATCTCGTCGATGATGTCGACGGTATGGCCGTCGGGCACCAGCTTGGCCAGGACTTGCAGGCCCAGTTGAGGAATGTAACTGCCGACGGTGTGATAGCCCTGTGTGCGGCGGGTGATGGGGTTGACGAGAGCGATTCGCATGAGATGCCTTAACTTGAGGAAGTGTGGCGCCGGCTAATAGCCAGTGCGGGAAGCAGCCGGCGTGAATCGTCGACGCACCCTGCTTCCGATCCGCCATCTTTGAAGCGGCGAGATCAAGAGTCGTCGATACTCTAGTCTGATCTGGAGGCAGCGTCAAAAGTAAGGACGCGATCGCCGGATTCTGCAACTGAACCTTCGCATTCAAATAGCTTTTTCGCCATCTCCCTGCTCCATTAGAGCGGGGCTAAACGGGTTTGCTTGCAAATTCGCAATGCCGTCGGGATTATGGATTCCATGAAAACAAGAACAGCCAAAGCCGCCGTCATGAGCGAATTTCGCTCGCCGATTCAGATTCGAGAGTTTCCCCTGCCCGCCGAACTGGCCCCCGGCGAGGTGCTGGTGAAGGTGACGCTGGCCGGCGTCTGCGGGACCGACGTCCACCTGCACCAGGGCGAGCTCAAGGTGCCTTTGCCGCTGGTGATGGGGCACGAGACCGTCGGGACCGTCGCGGCGATGGGCGGCGCGGTGGACGACTGGCTGGGCGAGGTGCTGGCGATCGGCGACGTGGTTTCCTGGACCGTGGGCATGACCTGCGGCAAGTGCAAGTATTGCCGGCTGTACAAGCTGCCGGCGCGGTGTGTCAACCGCAGGGCATACGGCGTGAACACCCCCTGTGACAAGCCCCCCCACTTCCTGGGCGGCTACGCGGAGTACCATCACCTGAAGGCGGGCACGGCCATTTTCAAGCTGCCGGCGGACTTGAATCCGGAGGCGCTGGTCGGCGCGGGCTGCGCGCTGGTCACGGTGGTACACGGTTATGAGAAAATGCCCATCCGCTGGGCCGAGAGCGTCGTCGTGCAGGGCGCGGGGCCCGTCGGGCTGGCCGCCATCGCCGTGGCATCGGATGCCGGCGCGCGGCCGATCATCGCCATCGGCGGGCCGAAGGATCGCCTGGAACGCTGCCGCCGCTTCGGAGCGGATATCGTGATCGACATCGAAGAAGTACGCGATCCTGCCAAGCGCCGCGGCGTTGTGCTGGAACATACCCGCGGACTGGGCGCCGACATGGTCGTCGAGTGCGTCGGCAATCCGTCGGCCGTCGCCGAAGGCTGGGACCTGGCACGGGACGGCGGCCGCTATCTCGTGCTGGGCCAGTATTGCGACGCCGGCCCGGTGATGCTCAACCCGCACCTCATCACCAAGAAGGAGCTGGAAGTCGGCGGCAGCTACGGCTCCGAGCCGACCCATTGGGCCAAGGCCCTGGAGTTCTTGCGCACGCGAAACGAGCGTTTCCCGTTCCACGAATTGATCACCCATCGTTTCCGGCTGGACCAGGTGAACGAGGCGCTGGCGGAAGTGGCCGCGTGGCGGACGGGCAAGGCGGTAATCCTGCCGGGCACGTAGGCAAAATATCGGCGCGATGCGTCGCAATACGCCCATAAAAGGCATCTGATGACGATCGAGCAATTACAAACCGTGCAAAAAGCCGAGCCATTCCGGCCCTATCAAATTCACATGGCCGATGGCCGGTCGACCCTGGTTTCTCATCCGGACTTATTCATGGGAAGTCCGAGCGGCAGTACCGCAATCGTCTACAATCGAGACAATACCTTTGAAGTCATCGACCTGTCGCTGGTCACCAGTCTTGAAGTGCTGAATCAATTGCCCCGCGATCAGAGACCTCGACGGCGTCGACGTCGCTGATCGCAATTCAGATTTGGCTGTCTGCCACAATGTCGCGCAGGGTGGCGAATTGAAACGCCTCCATCAGGCGGTGCAGCCTGCCCTCCATCTTCGAGCGGAACAGCCCTTGCGTCAGGTGGCGATAGTTGCCGACCCGCACGCCTTCCAGCCGGTGCTCCAGGACTCCGCCGGCGTCCAGCTCATAAGGATGCATGTACAGAATCGCCGGCATTTTCCGGCGGTTGATCCGTCGAATAGCTGCACGAGCCAACGCTCCGGGAAGCAACCGAAAATAACCGCCTCCGGCGACCGGAAAATTGATGCCGGCGATGCGGCATGTCGCCGGCGGACACTCGATCAGATCGCAGTCCGGCCAGCGATGGATTCCGCGCGGCGCGCCTGCAATTCCGTACCGACGATGGCGAATGGGAAAGATGCTCGAATCATATTTGAACCCCAGGTCGGCCAAGACCCGCCCGGCCCATTTTGTTTTCTCGGTGATGCTGAAAGCCGGCGCCCGATAACCGATCGGTTGCTGGCCGGTGATCGCGGTGAGGATGTCGAGGCTTCGTCGCACGTCGCCCTCAAACTGCCGCGGCGTCAGCTTGAACAGCAGCTCATGCCCGTGACCGTGCGAGCCGATCTCATGGCCGGCGGCGTGAACCTCGCGAACGAGGTCGGGATACTTTTCGGCCACCCTGGTCAGCACGAAGAAAGTTGCCTTCACGTCGTGCCACTTCAGAATTTGCAGGCATCGCTTTGTGTTGGCGACGACGCGTGGCGTGATCTCGTGATGCGGCCCGAGCACCGCGATGGGCCAGTCCTCGAGATCGATGGTCAGGGCGTTGGAGATCCTTGTGGACGATTGCTGACTTATTGGCGGCGCTTCGGCCGTGGCTGCGCCAGTCCGAAGCTCGGATGGAGGCCGAAATTGCAACAAACGGCCGTACGGTCGCGAGAGCCGATCAGAACGACTGGGCAAAGTTCCGTGTAGCGAGTCCTCACTGACGGGCGTTTTCAATTCGGGCAGCGGCATATTCCATATATCGGTATGCTCGTACTCTCGACAACTCCGCCGCTCCTTCGGAGCGGACTGGATTTTTGACCTGGCCAGTCCACGGGTCCGCTAGGCTCCAGTACAAGCTGTCGCCCAGTTTGGTCGAAAACCGGTGAGCGTAGTAGTGCTATGGGGGGGCGTCGGCGACGACGGCCGCGGCCTCGATGATCGGGGTGAGGCCGAAATCAACCAGATCGGGATGGGGCGTGACCACCACCACCGTCGAAGGCCCCAGATACGTCGAGGCCGCAGCGCGAATCTCGTCCGGCGTCACGGCGCGGATGTCCGCCAGAAACCGCTCGGCGTCGGCCACGCCCAGGCCGAACAGCTCGTCGAGGCCCGTACGGGCAGCGTATTCGGAAGCGGACTGGAGCTGGTCCAGTTCGCCCATGATGACCATGCTGCGAGCGCGCTCGACTTCCTCGGCGTCAAACCGTGCCGAGCGCACGGCATCCAGCTCGTCCTTCACGAGGCGATAGACTTCGTTAATCCGCTCGGGCTCGCAGCCGGCCACAAAGGCGATGTACCCGGGCAGCAGGCCGATCAATCCTGCAGGCGCGATCTCATACACCATGTCACGATCGCCCCCGCGCAGGGCCGCGAACAGGCGCCCGCCCGAGAGCGCGTACCCACCCAGCATGGTTTCAAGAACCGTGACCGCGGCGCGATGCTCGTGATCCGACACGGTCAGGCCGGGAAACCCGATGAATAGCCCGGCGACCTCGCGCTCGTCCGAGGACCGTTTGATAAAGAGTCGATCGTCCGTGTGCCGCGGCTCCGGCGATACAATCGGGTACAGGCGGTCCGTGCCCGGGGGAAGGGCTGCAAAGCAGCGCCGCACCAGCGCCTCCATTGCGTCCGGGTCGATTTTTCCGGCAATGGACAGGACGCCGTTGCCGCCGAAAAGCAGCGAGCGCTGGGCGGCGATGAGATCCTCGCGGGTGAAGCGCTTTGCATTCTGCAGCGTGCCCAGCCGCGGCATGCGATAGGGGCTGTGCTCGAAGAATTTCCGCCGTGCGAAGTGAATCAGCTCCGCGTTCCAGTCTTCCTCTTCGCGGACGATGTTGTCGCAAAGCGACGGCCTGAGTTTGGCAAGTTCCGCGGCATCGAAGGAGGATGAAAGAATCACGTCCGCAAGCACTTCAAACAGGGAATGAAAATCTTCGGCCTGCGCAGTGTAGCTGGCGGAAACCTGGTTCAGCCCCGCCCCCGCGCCCAGCGCGCTTCCGCGCGACGCAAAGGCTTCGGCGATTTCATCCGCCGATCGCGTGGTGGTGCCGCGCGTGAGCACCTGCATGAGCAGCGGATGAATCCCGTTCGTCTCTTCGTTTTCCAGAAGAATTCCGCCAATAAACGAGATATACGCCGAAGCAAACGCGCAGCCCTGCATTGGGCGCAGGACGCACGTCAGCCCATTGTCGAGCGTGACGATCTTCGGTGCGTTGATACTGATCGAAGGCGCAGTGCCGGACCGGCGCATAACCCGCCGCTTCGGTAGTATCGCGGCGGAGGCGAACAACCCCGGTCGCAGATAGCGCTTCGCGGCGCGCATCAAATCATCGGTCGTGGTTTCATTGACGAGGCTCTCGTAAGCTCGGGCATAGTCGACGTTTCCACTAGCGAGGAAATCTTCGCCGACCTGGGTTGCGGCCCCGGACGCGGTTTCACGCTGCAACCGAAGGCTGGTCAAATTCTGACGGCGGGCGCGATCCAACTCAGCGGCCGTCACGGGAGACTGTTCAAGCCCGGCGAGCATCTCCATGATGGCCCGCTCCAGGGCTTCTACTTTGCTCGCGTCGCATTGCACGTCAATCTGCATCGTGCCGGTCGAGTGCCACAAACTGTCGTGCATCACTCCAACTTCGAAGGCGAGCTGGCGCTCCCACTTGAGCAGCTTGGCGAGCCTCGAATGGTCGGATTGCCCCAGCACGGTGGAGAGCAGATCAAGCGCAATGTCGTCAGGTTGGCCGTCGCGCACCGTGAGCCAGCCCAGCGTCATGGTCGCCGATTCGACGTTCATGGCCTTGATCGCCCGGATCGGCGCCGCGAAGGGGCGAACGGGCGGCAGCACCATGTCATACCGCGCCCGCCGCTCCATGCCGTCGAAATGCTGGGCGACGGCGGCGGTCGCTTCGTCGAGGTCTACATCCCCCACAATAACGACGAACACGTTGTCGGGCACATGAAGCTGCCGGTGATAGGCGAGAATATCCGTGTGCGTCAGGGAGAGCAGCCCAGATCGATGGCCGATCACCGGGTATTGCAGCGGGTGGCCGACGTACGCCAGCTCATAGAACATTTCCTCGAGCTGCGTCTCCGGCTCGTCACGGTCACGCTCCAACTCGCGCTGAACGACGCCCATCTCGCGATCGAACACGGCCTCGGAGAGAAGGGGACGAATGAGGTAGTCGGAAAAAACCTCGACCGCCGTCGACATGTTCTCGCGCGTGGTGCTGACATGGTGGCAGATGTGGTCGATCGTGGTGTAGGCGTTGATCAGCCCGCCGAGTCGCTCTCCCAGACGCGCGACCTCGCGTTCGTCGCGGCGCTCGGTGCCGTCCGAGGTAATGACGTGTTCGAGTAAATGACTGATGCCCGTGCCGGTCCAGCGGCCCTCAAAGGCGCTCCCGCCGCGGACGTAGACGCGAACTTCGACGACCGGAGCGACGTCGTGGCGCTGGATGATGGCCGTCAGGCCGTTGTCGAATGCGGCCACTCGGCGGTCGGCCGCATCGTGGGTGCGATAGGATTCGCGAAGAGCGCGTTTTCTAGGTTTGCGACGCATTGCGGTGGGACGCTCAGTTCAGATTGTGAAGCAGCCTTTTGCATTTCCAAAAATCTTCAATCCGGCGCCTCACTTGCCTTTGCCGCGTGGCGCACGCGAAGCAGCGTTTTCACCCGCCCCAGCAAATCGACCCGGTTGACGGGCTTCGTTACAAAGTCGTTCGCCCCGACCTCCGCTCCGCGCTCCACGTCGCCCATTTCATGCAGCGCCGTCACCATGATCACCGGAATGTCCCGCGTCGCCTCTTCGGCCTTCACCTTCTTGCACACCTCGTAGCCGCTCATCCGCGGCATCATGATGTCGAGTAGGATCAGATCGGGGCGTTCCCGCGCGACCAAATCCAGGCACGATTGCCCGTCATGGGCGCTCAGCGTCGTGACGTTCGGCAACTCCTCCAGATACGCCTCGAGCAGCTCGAGGTTCTGCGGATTATCGTCCACGATAAGGACCTTGCTGGGGGGCAGGGTTTCGTCAGCCAAACTCATGAGGGTCTCCACGCGAAGCGCCGCGGACTTCAGTCCGAGCGGCCGGAGCGATAGTACTCGCTCTGTCGCCACCGCTCCACCGGGATAGAATGCGGTGAAGCGGCCCAGGACCGGCTCGCGACACTCGGCCCGCGCCCTTCCAAAATGACCCAATCCAAAGCATGGCGACAGTTTCGGGCGACCCTTATCACGGCCGATGCCTTGGGAATTCTGGCGGTCTACGTCCTCGCCGACCTTGTTCGCTGTCATTTCTGGATGCGCACCGATTGGCCCGAAGCGATCGATGGGCTTAGCAGCGTCCGGGTTCACATGAAAATCCTGGTGTTCCTGCCCCTGATCTGGCCGTTCATTTTGAACCAGATGAGCTGGTACGCCGGAAAATGGCGACCCTGGCCCTGGCTCGTCCGCCAATCCCTGTTGGCATCCGGGCTGGTCGCGCTGACGATGGCGGCGTTGGCCCTGCTGTTAGAACGGGAGTTGTATCCCCGGGCGCAGATCGCCATCGTGGCCGCGCTGCTTCCTGCGACCACCCTCGCCATACGAGGTATAACCGGGTGGCTGGGTCGATGGGTGGGCGCACGGAGGCAGCAGCACGTCCTCCTCGTAGGAACCGGACGGGAATCCGTCCGCCTGCGGCGATTGTTTCAGTCCGCCGCCCTTGGTCAACCGGTGGTCCTGGGCCATTTGAGGGGACCGTGGGAGACCGACGTGCCCACGGTCGCCGAGCAATCGGTGCTTGGCGGGATTGAGCGACTGGGTCCGATATTGGACAGTCACGCAGTGGACGAGGTGGTGTTCACGCCTCCTGCTGACCGGGTTTCCGAAGTGATGCCGTTTGTGCGGCTATGCGAAGAAGTCGGCGTTACGGCTTATGTTCAGGCGGAGTCGATCGCGTGTCATTCGCTGCCCGAGCTGGTGAACTTTCACGGCGTGCCGCTCATGGCTTACGCCCCTGCGCGGCATTCGCCGGAGCTTCTTGCCGTAAAGCGCGCTGCCGACATTGGGTTAGCGATTGTCGGAATCATTCTGGCCGGGCCGATAATGCTGTTATGCGCGGCGGTGATCAAACTCTCAACCCCGGGGCCGGTGCTTTTCCGCCAGCAGCGAAGCGGCTTGAATGGCCGCGAATTCTCGATGTTCAAGTTCCGCACGATGGGCGAGGACGCCGAAAGCCGACAGGCAAATCTTGCGCATCTCAACGAAGCCAGCGGGCCGGTCTTCAAAATGTCGAAGGATCCTCGCGTAACGCGAATCGGGCGCCTGCTTCGACGCTGGAGCCTGGACGAGCTACCTCAGTTATTCAACGTGCTGATTGGAGATATGGGGATTGTCGGTCCTCGGCCCCCGATTCCGGCAGAAGTCGCCCGCTACGACCGGTGGCAACGAAGACGTCTCAGCATGAGGCCGGGCCTGACCTGCATCTGGCAGATCAAGGGGCGGCACCGGATCGGCTTCTCCGAATGGATGGAACTGGACCTGTTTTACATCGATCATTGGTCGTTGCGGCTGGACTTTCTCATTCTGTGTCGCACAGTTTCCACGGTGCTGGCAGGATCGGGCGCATAGAACGGCCGGCCGGTTTTCAGTATGATCATAGTTCGGTATTTGCAGGGGCGATGATTTCACAGCCCGTCATCGCCGCGAGGGGATCATGATCGTCCTGGCCAACTGGCTCGCTCTATTCCTAGTGCTCGGTCTGGCTCAGACCGAACCCAGCCCACCTCCGGTGGAGGCGGTTCCGCCCGAGGACCAGGTCGAAGAGCCGATCTCAAACGTCGTGCGGGTGAAGCTCCGGCCGGACAAAACCATCATTCCGGTCGGCAGTCCCGTCTTTGTGGAATTCGTCGTGCAGAACAAGACCGGATCGGCCGTCACGCTCGCGGTGCCCGGCGCGATCAAGGGCAA
>DATMEE010000310.1:0-6254 GCA_035557035.1 Phycisphaerae bacterium | reverse complement strand
CACCGAGAATCTTCGCCGCGTTCAGCGTGATCGCCGAAATCGCCACGTTCGGATCAAGGCCGTGTGCCACCGCCATGCCCGCCTCGATGCCTAACTGCTTGGCGAGACTCGGCTCGGACACGGTGAAGCAGAAGCGCACGCCGCGGCGGTGCAGTTCGGCCGCGTTGCGATAGACGCTGTCCCACGGCTCGAACTCTCCCGCCGGAAGCTGCATCGAGCGCTCGATCACCACGTCGATTTTCTTTTCGGACAGCTCGTCCGCGAGCTTCCACGCCTCGCGGCCGCCGAAGACAATTGGCTTGAGTTCGTATTTTTCCGCGAAATGCAACGCTTCGCGAATCGCCTTGTAGGAATCAGCGCGGAAGAAGACGGGCTTTTCTCCGCGCAAATAGGGAATCATTGCTTCGAGCCGGCGATCGTGTTCGGGGAGCATTTCGCCGTCTTCTTCACCCAGCGCCTTCATGACGGCATAGTGCTTGGCCATCTGGAAGAACGCCTCGATCTCACCTAGCGCCTTCGGGAATTCCTTCTTCTGCTTCTCTTTCGTTTCCTCGTCCATCCACCACGGGAAGTCGCGGGCCAGCGAGGGGAGCTGCACGAACAGGGCGACCGGAGAGACGAAGCGGGACTCAGGCATGGACCACCCGTCCAGATGAACGATCCCCGGTTGGCTCTGCACGACGCCCCCGCCCGAGCAAACCATCACGCTGGTGATGCCCTCGGACCGTGCCACCTCGATGGCAGAAGAGAGTGGATTGTAACCCGAGAGCGACAGCAGGTCGGGCTGGAAGCGGGCGATGTCGTTCTGATCGACGCTGCCCGCGACCGAGTCAATCTCAACCAGGCCCAGCGGCAAGCCCGCGCAGATCAGTCCGGGGTACACCTGCATATGAGTGCCCCCGATGATCCGAGCGCCTTCCGGCGGCTTCGAGCCGTCATCCTCCCCTACGTAAGCAATCCTGTTCTTCAGGATTTTCACCAGGCCGTTGACGATGGGCTCGCTGGAAACCGGATAAACCGTGCCGCCGCGAATCCAGTATTCTCCCTGCGGCGATTCTCCCACCGGCCACGTATGTCTGTTGATCGTCTCTCCACCCGGCGGTGGAAACAGTTTTTCCGGCAAGGGCTGAGGCGGTTCGTCCGCTTCAAATTCGGGATGCTGGAAGAACACTTCCCCGTCGATCAGCGTCAGCACGCACTTGGAAAAAGTGTCCATCGGATGACCATCAAAGATCGCCAGGTCGGCCAACTTTCCCTCTTCCAGCGAACCGACGTGCTTGTCCACGCCGAGCTGGATTGCCCCGTTCAGCGTCACCAGCCGCAAGGCATCGCTCCGCGAGAGCCAGCCGAAGGACATCGACTTGGCCGCCTCGAGGTTCAGATGGCGGATGACTTCGTGCGAATCGGAATTGACCGTGGCGACGACGCCGCCCTGTGCCAGCCGCGCGGCATTGTGGGGAATGGCATCGTATGACTCGAGCTTGTAGGCCCACCAGTCGGAGAACGTCGAGGCGCTGGCGCCGTGGCGGAAGATTTCGGGAATGACGCGATACCCTTCGAGAACGTGCTGCAACACCGCGATGCGAAAACCGAACGACTCGGCCATGTCCAGCAGCCGCAAAATCTCATCGGCACGATAGCAGTGGCAATGCACCCAGATGCGGCCGGCGTGAATGTCGCAAAACGCTTCGAGCCGCAAATCGCGGCGCAGCGGACGCGGGTTCTCGCCCGTTTCCTTCCCTCGCTCGAACGCGTCCCATTCCTTTTGATATTTCACCGCGGCATCGAAGGAGCGGTGAAAAACCGCTTCGACGCCCATCCGCGTGTTCGGGAATCGCGTCTCGCGCACGGGCGAATTCGACTGCTTCACGTTTTCGCCCAGGGCGAACTTCACGGTGCGCGGGGCTTCTGCAAATCGCCACTCTGCTGCCGGCCGGCCATACTTCAGACGCAATACGACGTTCTGCCCACCAATGGTGTTGGCCGATCCATGCATGGTATGGATCGTGGTCACCCCGCCGGCCAGCGCACGAAAGGCGCCGACGTCGTTGGGATCCACCACGTCGGCAACGCGAACCTCCGGCGTGGCCGAGAGCGACCATTCGTTCAAACCGCCGCTGCTGCACATGTGCGAGTGGACGTCGATCAGGCCGGGCGAGACGAAATAGCCGCGCAGGTCAATGGTCTGCACGCCGTCGCCGGCCGACAGATTTTCACCGATACCGGCGATCTTTCCGTCGGTGATGAGCAGGTCGGTTTCGGGGCGATCTACAGTCGCGGTGGTCAGCAGCGTGGCGTTTTTCAAAAGCACGTCGCCGCCGGTCTGAAAGCGGGGCTTGCGGTCAGCCTTGATCTCGCTCGCGAACTCCGGCCAGATTTCCGAATCGTCGGGCTGGGATGCAGGCGCGCTCGTCGTCGTCGGCATGGTGGTGGTCGAGTCGTCAACCGGGGCGGTGGTCGTCGGAGCGGTCGTCGGTGCGGGCGCGGTGGTGACAACCGGCACCGCCTCTTCTTCCTCATCCGGTCCCGCCTGCTCGCCGCTCTTTTCGCCCTCCACGTCCTCGGGCTCCTCAAGCTCTTCCAGATCGATGCCGCGCCGGCCGCGCCTCGCCCCATTCTTTTTCTCGCGAATCTCGACGTTGAACGGGCGGCCTTCGACAAAGACCCATTTGACGACGGACTTTTTGTCGCCGAGCGAGCCTGACAACAGAGTAAAATTGGCGAGCTTTCCCTGGGCGACCGTGCCCAGGGAGCCATCGACACCCATCACGCGAGCCGGGTTGGTGGTCAGCGCTTCAAGAGCCGCCTGCTCGGTCAGGCCGCGCTCGATCATTTTTCGCAGTTGCTTGAGCACCTCGGCGGGCGATTCGAGTTCGTACGAGCCCAGTGCCGCCTGCACGCCTGACTCTGTCAGCGTCTTGACGTTATCGATCTCCTCGTGCCAAAGCCGCTGCCGCTCCTCGAAGACGCGCTTGGGTTCCCAGGCCTGGTCTTCCCACTCCGACGTGAAGACCGGCGTGCGGTCAATCGCAGTGGCGGCGAAGGCGTCGTTCCCATCAATCTTCACCTCCGCGAGCGATTCAACGCGTTTCTTCGGCTTTTTCGGCTCCTCCGACCATTTCAGGCTGACGATCACCGGTACTTCTTCTCGCTTGAGACGTTCTGCGGCCTTCCACGCTTCCTTTCCACCGACGATGACCGGCTTCAGAGAAAACTCGGCAGCCACGTTCAGCGCCCGGTCGATTTCCTCCGCCGTATTCGCTGAAAATATGATCCGCGTTTTCCCGTCCATCATGGGCCAGAGTGATTCGAGATCGCGATCCAAGGGCACGCGCGGCGCTTCGGAGTTTCCCTCGCCCCACGCGATCAAATCGCGATGCCACTGCGCGTCCAGCATCGTCTGGCGAAACAATGCGATCGCGCCCATCGTCGTGACCGGGTAGCCCGAGCCGGAAAAATCGCCGCCACCGCCACCCCGCCGGCCGACCCGCGGACCGGCGCTGGTCACGAACGCAACATGGTGCGCCACAGTCTCGCGCAGCACGGATCGTCGTGCCGGTTCATCGCCCATCAGCAGTGCCGCGCTGACGCCGCTGAAAATCACTGGCCGCGGTGCGACCAACGCGGATGTAAACCCGGCCGCGCGAAAGTCCTCGCGCTTGGCGTCGAACGGGTCGAACATCTCCGCTGCGTGCCATGCCGGATGCACCAGTCGCCGATGGGCCTCCACCGTCGCTGATTGAACGCCCTCCTTTGGATCGCGCGGCCGATCGCCGAGCCGGGCGAGTTCCTCGGGGGTTGGCTCGGTCCTGGTAATGCCGCGATGCGTCAAAGCGTCGATGAAGCCTGCGTATATCGTCATGCCCGATCCGTCGAAGCGCTCGGCGTGAGCCGGCACCTCAAGGTCTTTCCCAATCGCAGTGACTCGCCCATCCTGGATCAGAATGGACGCGCCCTCGATCAGCTCACCCGGCGCGGGAATGATCTTCGCGTTGATGATGGCGATGGGAGGGTGAAAGTCGATATCTGTGGCAGAGACGCTCGTCGCGGCGAGCGAGAGCGCGACCAGACCGGCAAAAAATGGCAGGGTTCTCATTTCTTTCCCCGGAAATAGTGTTCGTGCAATAAGCCGTGGATCGGCCGAGAATGGTAACGCCTGACCCTACAAAATGGACCCCAATCCAGTGGAAACCGGGATACCCGAGTTTTCAAGGCGTGCCCCGAATCAGGTCAAAACGACGTAATAATATGCCTGAAAAGCACTTAGAATCCGTCTTTCAGTCCGGAATTTCCACCCCGGGACACTGTAATTTGAGATATACTTAACCTTGAACGGACACGTTCCGCGACGTTAACATGCGCGGTGTGATGGACCCACGCGCCGGATGGGTAGTTTGCGCGTGATTCCCACCCCTCGCCGATCACGGATTTACTGTCCTCGCTAAAGGAAATCTCCCTTATGACACGCTCATTCTCTCCCAGGGCAGTACCGACTTTTTGCACGACGTTTTGTCTCGCCGCCGCGGCCATCGCCGTCTTCTCGATCTCGGGAGGTTGCGACACGGCCGCGCAGAATCTGGGCAACGGCGGCACGCGCGGTGAAGGTCCGGCCGGCAATCCTGCGCCTCCCGGCGCGCCTGCCAACTTCGGCGACGGCGCCGAGGCCGACGATGCGAGCGGCGGGCCCGCCGCCGCGGCCACCGTCGCCCGCGCGATTGAGGAAGCCGACATCGTGAAGGTCGTCGGTGACAAGCTCTATGCACTAAATCAGTTCAAGGGTCTTTTGATTGTCGACGTGCAGGACCCGGACAGTCCGGCGCTGCTCGGCGAGCTTGATCTGCGCGGCCGCGGCGTCGAGATGTACGTCGGCGATACGCAGGCGTACGTGCTGCTGAGCGCCGACTCGTATTACTACTATGCGGGAGGTCACGGATTCGCCGAGGGCGGCGTCGCCGTCGATGGCGACGACACGGCCACCTCAATCGCACGCGATGGTCCGATGCCGCCGGCGCCGGATTTTGAAGGCAGCCGCCTCGCCATCGTCGATATCTCCGATCCGACCGAGCCGGTCGTCGACGGCAAGATCAATCTGGTCGGTTTTGCCAATGAGAGCCGCCGCGTTGGCGACATCATCTACGTCATCGGCTCTCACTACGCCCCTTACTTCGCGTATGGCGCTGAAGACAGTAGCTCGGAAGGGCAGGGCTTTGTCGCCTCGGTCAACGTCGCCGACCCCGACGACATCGTCGCCGTCGAGCGCAAGAGCCTGGCCGGCAACGCGCTGATGATGCACACATCCGACTCAGCCATCTTCGCCGCTAGCCAGAGCTATGATTACGACAGCGGCGACACGATGACGGATATCGAAATCCTGGACATCTCCGACGCGGCCGGGGCGATCGCCCTGCGCGGCACGTTCCAGGTCCCCGGTTATATCCGCAACCGCTTCTACATGGATGCGTTCGGGGACACGTTCCGCATCGCCTCCGAATCGACTGGCTTCGGTTTCCGCAAAGTGCGGCTCTTCACCTACGACATTTCCGACCTCGACGACGTCGCGGACCTCGGCTCGACCGACATCATCGAAGACGAGTCGCTGCAGGCCGTGCGCTTCGACGGCGAGCGGGCCTATGCCGTGACATTCCTGCAGATCGACCCGCTCTTCGTCATCGATCTGTCCGACCCGGCCAACCCCGTTGTCGCAGGCGAGCTCGAGGTCCCCGGATTTTCGACGCATATCGAGCCACGCGGAAATCGACTGATTGCGGTCGGCATCGACGACACCGACGGCAATCGGCCGGCGGTTGCCTATTACAACGTAGAAGACCCGGCCAACCCGACGCAAATCGGCCGTGTGATCCTCGGCCCGCCGGGGTCATACACGTCATCGGACGCGACCTACGATGAAAAGGCCTTCAAGGTCGTGGACGAACTTGGGCTGATCGCCATTCCGTTTCAACACGTCGATTACGGGGACTTCGGTGACGAGCGATCGGTCCCGCCGAGTGAGCCGGTGGCTCAAGCCGAAGAAGACGGCGAAGACGGCGACAAGCCGGATGAGCTGCCGGAATATCAAGGCCCCACCTGCACCAACGGCGTTCAGCTTGTTGATTTCAGCGATGCCGAACTCAAGCAGCGCGGTTCGTTTGAAAACAGCGGCAATGTGACCCGCGTGGGCATCATCGGCGGCCGCGTGTTCGCCATTTCGGAATTTGGCCTGAAGACGGTGGATATCACCGACCGCGACCATCCGC
>DATMEE010000309.1:0-4998 GCA_035557035.1 Phycisphaerae bacterium | reverse complement strand
CCCGTATTCGAGACGCAGCAGGTCAATATAGGCGGCGTCGAGATCCAGACCGTCTACCTGATGAGTCTTAGCATTTCGCTCATCCTGATGGCCGGTTTTGCCCTATTCTTCAAATACTCCAAGCACGGGCTGGCGATGCGGGCGACGGCCTTCGACCAGCAGGTGGCGCAGTCACTCGGCATTTCGGTGAAGAACGTCTTCGCCATGGCCTGGGCGATTTCGGCGGTCGTGTCATCGGTGGCTGGCGTGACGGTCGGCATCGTCAACGGCGTGTCCTCGGCGCTTTCCTTCTACGGTATCAAGGTATTTCCGGCCGTCATTCTCGGCGGGCTCGACAGCATCGCAGGCGCGGTGCTGGGCGGGCTGATCGTCGGGCTGCTGGAAAACCTCGCGCAATATGTCGACGGGCAATATCTGCATTGGGGCAATCTCTACGAGATCGCGCCCTTCTACGTGCTGATCATCATCCTGATGATCCGGCCTTACGGGCTGTTCGGCACGCGCGACATCGAGCGGGTTTAGGGGCAGGCCATGGCGATGCAGAGAATAACGCCAGCGGGTGAATTCAAGACCCGCTACGCGGCCGACACCACGATCTTCCCAAGCGTGAACAGCCGGAACGCAGCGATCGCCGGTCTGCTCCTGACATGCTGCGCGCCGTTCGTTTTCTCGTCGTTTATCCTCAGCATGCTGATCCAGATCGGCTATCTGTCGATCGCGGCGCTAGGCCTGAATATTCTCGTCGGCTTCACCGGACAGATCTCCATCGGCCATGCGGCGTTTTTCGGCTTCGGCGCGTTTTCATCGGCCTATGTCAGCAATATTTACGGCGTGCCGGTTTTTCTGGCCATTCCCCTTGCCGGAATCATGACGACGGCGGTCGGGCTGATTTTCGGCCTTCCCGCCGCGCGGCTGAAGGGCCTCTACCTCGCCATCGCCACGCTCGCCGCGCAATATATCCTGCAGGACTTCTTCGCCCGGGCGAATTGGTTCACGGGCGGTGTCGCGGGCACCGTCGCCTCGCCCTATACACTGTTCGGCTACGCCTTCAACACCGACTTCACCTATTTCTACATCGTGCTGGCGCATATGGTCGTCGCCTATATCCTGGCGACCAACCTGATCCGCTCGCGCGACGGACGGGCGCTGGTGGCGGTGCGCGACCATTATCTCTCGGCGGAAATGATGGGCATCAACCTGACCAAATACCGCACGCTGTCGTTTGGCGTATCGGCGTTTTTCGCCGGCATCGGCGGCGCGCTGTACGCGCATTACCTGCAATATGTCTCGGTCGAGGGCTTCACCATCCTGTTCTCGATCCAGTTTCTCGGCATGATCATCATCGGCGGACTCGGCTCGATCATGGGCACGATCATGGGGACCGCCTTCATGGTGCTGCTGCCCGAGGGAATGGAATGGCTGACCTCGCATTTGGCCGGGAGCACCATCGACCACGCGCTCGGCCTGCGAACCAACATTTCCTATCTGCGCGAGATGGCCATCGGCACGGTGATCATCGTGTTCCTGATCTTCGAACCCGACGGCCTCGCCCATCGCTGGAAACAGATCAAGGCCTATTGGAAGCTTTATCCGTTCTCGCATTGATCGCCGCGGGTCGTCACAGCGCGAGGCCCAGGCGATTTTGGCCATTCGGCGGGGCTTGCACGCGGATTTCCGTCGCTTATGGGCCAAATAAAAGGTGATGACAGTGCAACCTGCGGTGAAGTCTCTCCAAATGCTAGGGGCGTTGCCCGATTCGGCTTCGGCAGACGTATCTAATCTGGAAAAGTTCGAGAAATATCTTGGGGAAGTTAAGAGGCCTGTATCGAACGATGACGCCCGTGCTCTTTGTGAGTTATTTGGCCCTGATGATTGTTTCGGGCTCGCCTGGACGCTTGCTCATTTAATAGAAACGGCGCCTGATTGGCCACTGGATGATGTTTTCCTTCGGACTGACAATCAGTGGCTCACTCTTCTAAGAGAAAGATCCGAAAGATGAGTCCCCCGGCCTGGTGGCGGAGCGCGACCATTACCTCTCCGCTGCACGGTGATCGTCGTGTTCCTGATCTTCGAGTCGGACGGCCTCGCCCATCGCTGGAAGCAGATCAAGGCCTATTGGAAGCTCTACCCGTTCTCGCATTGATGCGGAGATGTCAGCCGGCCCCGCGCGAGTTCCGCACGCACGGCCATCAGCGCGAAGCCCAGGAGATTTTGGCCTTGCCACTCGGCGGGGTTACTCGCATGCGGATCGCCAGCCGCAAGCCCGATGCCCCAAATCTTATCAAGTGGGCTGGTCTCGACCAGGACCTTGTCTCCGGTCGCCAGCAAATAGGCTTTCAAGGACGGATTCTGCCCGAACTTGGCGAGATTGCCGCTAACGACTCGGTCGAAAGCGACGGCCTCCCAGCGCTCGGCGTCGAACCCCCGCACCTTGCGCCCGAGCTTCTTCGCCTCTGCAGGATCGGCTGCGCGTCGGATACGCTCCAGCATGTCACGATCACCGAACAGCCGCACCTTCTCGGCCATCATATAGTGCTCGGCGGTCGGATAGCGCCCGCCATCGATCTTGAATGCAGCCGGCCACCATTGGCTGAAAACATGCTTGCCGGGTCCAGGATGACGTTTCGGTTTGTGACCCCAGAAGAACAGGAATTCCGGCTGCCAGCCTTCCGCCATTTTCCGCAGGAGCGCGGCAACATTCAGCGGCTGACCGGTTTCGTCATACGCACTCATCGCCCATTCCATAACCCAGAAATTGCAGTGGAATCTAGCACACGCCCCCATGCACGCGCAGCGGCAGCGTGACTGCTTGGTGTGAAATCTTGTGACTTTCCACGTCAGTCGGCCGAACGCATTGCGCGGACTGACGCCCCATGCGAGAAATATCGGGTTTCCTATGGGGGAAGTGAGATGTTTTCCGTATTGCGTCCCGCGGCCGCGTTCGCCGCTCTTATATGCGTGTCTGCCGTCCCGGCATTTGCTCAGCAACCGGCGGCGCCAGGGGCTCAAAACTCCGATAGCTATAAGCCACCTGCGCGGTTCATCGCCCAGGAGACCGCGGCAAAGCCGCAAAAGCCCGCTCCCGCTGAAGCAACTGCATCCACCGGGTCGAAGACCATCGGGCTGGTCTCCATCATCGGAGAAACGTTCACCGTCAAGAAAATCGGCATCATGGTGTTCGGCAATGAAGAGAAAAGCTTCCCAATCGTCGGTTGGAAGGTCGACGACCGCGTAGCGGCCTCGGTCTCCCTCATCCTGAAGAAGAATTTTAAGGTAAAGCGAATTCAGCTCCCCGCCGGGGCATATGCAGCGTTCAAGAACGGGGACTTTCTATTTAAGAGCTATGATGACGAACTCGCCAAATTCGTCGCCAGCCACGCTGCATCGGTCCCTTGCGACTATTACCTCGTCATCGGGCCGAACGGCGACCGCGTCGCTAGCTCGAATCAGATTGTGTCAGGTCTGGGCGTGCTGCGTCTGGAGTCCATTTTCGGGGACAAGGAATTCATCCACGCCTATGCCGGGATGCAGGTCTATGACAGCAAATTCGTGCCCCTGCGCAGCGAGCACAGCCTGACCATCGATTTCAATCCCCTCTACAACGAGATCCTGCGCGGACCCAACGCCGAGATGAAGGAAGGCAACCGGCTGCCGCCCGATCCCAAAGCCGCCGTCGCCGATCCGCGCGCGCAGAAGATCGCGTGGGAGTTGCTGGAGAAGAGTCTCACAATGACGCTGCCGAAGCTGTTCGCCGCCAATTGAACCGAATGGCTTCCGTCACCGGCAACCTATCCCTTAATCGCATTGAGCAAGCGGCGGCATTTTGGTTAAGTGTGGGACGATAAAAACGAATTGGGAGGAAGCCATGAGGCTCACACTTTTCTCCGGGGTAACCGCTGCCGCCATGGTGGGCGCGTTGGCCGCGCAACCGGCACTCGCGCAGGATATTCCCGTCGGCCACCTCGCCGATCAGAGCGGGGCAACCTCGGATGTCGGCGTGCCTTATGCGCGGGGCGTCGCCGATGCGCTGGCCTATGTGAACGGCAAGGGGGGTGTTGGCGGCAAGAAGCTGGCCGTCGAGACCGTCGATTACGGCTATCAGGTGCCGCGCGCGGTCGCACAATATAAGAAATGGTCGGAAGGCTCGTCGAAAGTCGCCGCGATCCAGGGCTGGGGCACCGCCGATACCGAAGCGATGATCGCCTTCGTCACCAAGGACGAAATCCCCTATCTGTCCGCCTCCTATTCCGCCGCGCTCACCGATCCGTCCGGCAAAAGCGGCAAGGCCAAGCCCGCGCCCTATAATTTCTTCTACGGCCCCAGCTATTCCGATGCGGTGCGCGCGCTCCTGACCTGGGCCGCCGAGGATTGGAAGGCGAAAGGCGGTTCCGGCAAGCCGAAATTCGTGCATATGGGCGCCAACCACCCTTATCCGAACTCACCGAAGGAAGCGGGCGAGGCGATGGCCACCGCGCTCGGCTTCGAGGTGATACCGCCGGTGCAGTTCGCCATGACGCCGGGCGACTACACGTCGCAATGCCTGACCATCAAGAATGCCGGCGCCAATTACGCCTATCTCGCCAATACGGCCGGCTCGAACATCTCCGTGCTCAAAGCCTGCAAGACGGCGGGCGTCACGGTGCAATTCCTGGGCAATGTCTGGGGCATGGACGAGAACGCCGCGAAGGCCACCGGCGACGCGGCCAACGGCATGGTGTTCCCGGTCCGTACCGGGATCGTCTGGAACGGCAGCGCCCCGGGCATGGCCACGCTGACCGAGATCTCCAAGCTCTCGGGCAGCGCCGACACATACCGCCCGGTGCACTATATCGCGGGCGTGTGCTCGACCATGTACATGGTGGAAGCGATGGGATGGGCGTCGGCGAATGGCGGCGTGACCGGCCCGAATGTGCAAAAGGGTATGTATCAGAGGAAGGATTGGGTGCCCGCCGGCATGGAAGGCGTCTGTCTGCCGTCGACCTGGACAGCGGAAGATCA
>DATMEE010000308.1:0-11806 GCA_035557035.1 Phycisphaerae bacterium | reverse complement strand
CACCAGGAAGAAAATGAGCAGCATGAAGACCATGTCGATGATCGGCGTCAGATCAATCGCCGGTCCGTCGATTTCGCGGGATCGTTCAAGCAGCATCGAATCACCCTCAGGGCAGTGTCGCGCCGGCGGCTCTCTCATTTGTGAGAACGCCGATCTCGGCGCCGTGGCCGTTGCCACTACCGGCAACTGAATCCAGCCGCAGTGCTCCCGCCGTTGCTTTCTCGCGGCTCGTCAGGGCGTATTCCTCCACGAACTCGACGACCATTTGATCGACCTCTTCCACCAGCCGGTCGATCTTCGCGGCGATCCAGTGGTAGCAGACGATGACGGGAATGGCGACGCATAGACCTGCGGCCGTCGTGATCATCGCCGCGTAGATGCCCGAGGCCAAAAGCTCGGTGCGTCCGAGGGCTTCGGCGGAATTCGCCACGGTCTGGAACGCCTCGATCATGCCGAAGATCGTGCCGAGCAAGCCGAGCAGCGGACTGAGCGATGCGACCATCGAGAGCACGCGCAGCCGGCGACGCAGAGAGAGAATCGCGCGGGCACCCGCCTGCTCTACGTGACGCTCCAAGACGTCGAGCGGCTCGCCAAGCCGTTTTATTCCTACCGCGAAAATTTCCGCGATGGGAGTGTCAATTGTGCGACAGTATTCAATCGCCCGAGTGCGGCCGCCGGGCTGGGCGATGGTTTCCTTCAGTTTGGGCAAGAAACCCTCGGGAATGATCTTTCGCCGGCGCAACACGAGCAGCCGCTCGATAATCACCGCGAGGGCCACGAGCGAGCATGCCGCGATCGGGATCATCACCGGCCCGCCCTTGATCATGAAGTCCCAGATCGACTCGATCCGCGCGCTGCCGGCCGCGGGTGTCGAAGCGTCGGCCTGTTGTGCGAGCATGAGCGCGAACCCGTTCAAACAGGAAAGCAACATGAGTGGTCTCCGATGTTCTCGAACTGCAATTCATCCAAGCCAGGCGTCGGCGAATGGTTTGCCGGGCGTTGCGGCATTTCAAACGCGGGCCACGCGTCAGGTTCTACCGGGCAGGCTGCTTCCGGCCAGAGTTTCGATTCGGCTAGCCGCCATTTCCGCCCACTTGGTGGTCGAGTACTTCTCGCGCACGGTCTCAAATTGTCGGCGCGCTTCGGCGGTCTTGTTGAGCTGCTCGAAGCACCGGCCGGCCTCGTACAGCGCGGCCGCGCTCCAATCCGGATAGGCGTACAAAATGTCCACCTTCATCAACTCGGCCACGGCTTCGTTGAGTTTCTTTTGAGCGAAGAAGCACTGACCGATCTGGAATTGAGCCCGGGCAGCCGTCGGGCCTTCGTGTCGTTCGATGACACGGCGATAGGCTTTGATGGCCTCGGGATGCCGGCCCTGGTTTTCTCGCGCCCAGCCGCGACCGAATTCGGCCTGATGCCACTGCTCCCGATCCGCGAAATGTTCAAGATAGAGCTCAAACGCCGCCTCACTCTTCGCCCATTGCTGTAGCTGGGCGCGACACTCGCCGGCTCGAAGCAAGGCCGGGCCGTACTCTTCGCCGCGAGCGTCGGCGGCGATTACGCGATCGAAACAATCGGCGGCGCGCCCGAAATCGGCGGCCTGAAAGTGCGATTCCCCTTCGAAATATGCGGCCGATGGGGCGAGTTCGCTTTTTCCGAACCGTTTTGAAAAATCGCCCAGGCTCTGAGCGGCGAGGTCAAAGCGCTTTCCGTTGAAATAGAGTACACCCAGTTGATAAAGGGCATTTTCGCAGAGGGCGGCCGGAAGATCGAACTTCGCCTTTTTTGCCAGCGACTGGAAACGATCGAGGAGTTCGATCGCTGCGTCGGAATCGCTCGCGTCTTTTTCCAGTGCGGCCAATTCGACGAAACCGTGGGCTGCGAGAAGATCGTCCCCGTTTTCCGCGATGACCTCTTGATAGGCCTTGATCGCCTTGCGGTTTCTGCCGAGGGTCCGCAGGCAATAGGCTCGCTCGTATGAGAGAGAGCGTTTCATGGCCGGATCGAGCTGGGAGGAGTCCGCGGCATCGATCTGTTTCAGCGCGTCCTCACATTTGCCTTCGCGTGACAGGATGAGGGCGAGGCTCCCCCGGGCCATTTGCTGGCGCGGGGACTCAGGGAATTTTTTCAGAAACCGTTCGAATTTCTTTCGAGCTTCGGGGGACTTTGCCGCGGCCAATGCGGTGGCTTCCTGATAGGCGGCCTCGGCCGCGTCATCGCCATCGGCCGACTGGGCCCAATCGCCGAAGCCGGCGGCTGCGCCCGCGTAGTCGCCCTGCTGCATCGCGAGGGTCGCGAGATGCCGCCGGGCCGGGCCGACGAACTTCGAATCGGCGTCCGCGGCGACGACCGCTTCAAAATCGCGCCGGGCTTCGTCCGAGCGCTTCAATAGTAGATAGCACTGACCTCGTTCGAAGCGCGCCTGCTCGGCGACGGAACTTTTGGGGAACTCATTCAAGACTCGATCGAAGGACTCGATGGCCGCGTCGTGCCGCTCAAGCCGCGAGGCGCTCAGGCCCATCTTCAGCGAGGCATCGTCGCACGAGGGCCGCGGGCAGCCCTTCAGATAAATTGCGAGCGAGTTCAGGGCGGCCTCCCACTTCTCATCCCGGAATCGCAAGTCGCCGAGAACGAGGTGAAGCGATTCGAACTTCTGGGAATCGCCGGTGTCTTTTTCGAGCGCCACGAGCGCCTTCATCGCGTCGGCGTACTGGCCTTGATGGTAAAGGGAGAGGCCCAGCCGATAGCGCGCAGACGCTGCATCGGGGGCATTGGCGAACTTGGACAGATATGCCTGGAAGGCGGCGGTCGAGTGCTCATGCCGGCCCAGGAGAAACTCGTTCTCCCCGACGAGAAAGGCCATGCTCGCTTCGAGGGAATGCTTTGAATACTTCTCCAGGAATTCGGCGGCGAAGTCGCGGCTCTTCTCGAATTGCTTCGATTCATGGGCAACCACGGCCGAAAGATGCAACACCTGGGCCGCGAGCGGATGCTCGGCGTATTTTGATCTCAGGGTTTCGAGGGTCCGCGCCGCAGACTTGGGCCTGGCGAGGCGGTGCTGTGCAATCGCCAGGTCGTAAGTCGCTTCCGCGGCGAACGGCAATTCATCCGACGCTTCCAGAAGCGATTCGAGATTCTTGGCGGCCGCCCGCGCGTCACCGAGGCGTAGTTTGCACTTCGCTGCCCAATACTGCCGCTCTTTTTTTTCGTCGCCATCGCTCTTGCCTGTCTCAAAGAGCGCCAGCGCATCGGCGTACTCGCCCTGCTCGAAGCGAACGCGGGCCAGCAGCAGGGTCGCCGGGGAATTCGACTGAGCTTTTTGCCCGCCACGCGACAACGGCTGCAACAGATCGGCCGCTTCAGCCAGCTTTCCCTGGCGATAAAGCAATGACGCAAGGCCGAGGCAAGCCTGGGGGTGGTAGTCGGTCGCGGATGCTTCCAGAACGGCGCGGTATCGTGATTCGGCGCGGGCCGGCTTGCCTGAGGCGTCCAGGCACTGGGCGAGCAACAACTCGCCGTGCCGGGCCAGATTGTTGTCACTATGTTTCGAGAGGAGCAGCTCAAAGCGCTCGGCTGCACGGTCGTGCTTTTCGAGACGCATCTCGGCGATACCGCCGAAATAGAGCGCTCGGGCGGCATGCGGTGCCTGGGCCGACTGCTTCAATACTTCCATGCACTGTGCGGCCGCCTCCTCGTTTTTTCCAGCGCGGCAGAGCGCTTCCACGAGATAGCTTGCGGCATCGTCGGCGAGCGCATGTTTCCTGGATTTCTCGACGACGCGCTGGAAAGAAGTAGCTGCGGCGTCGAATTCGCCGGCGGCAAGGCGGCATTGACCGAGCATCGTCGCAACTTCGGCCGCGAATTTGAATTCGTCATCCTCGGCGATCGCGGCGAGTTCGTTTGCTGCTTCCTCCAGCTTGTTCAACCGAAACAAGGACACGCCGATGCCATACCGCGCGACTGCCGCGTCGACTTCAGCCGGCTTGCCTTCCAGGAACCGGCGATACTCTCCGATGGCGAGATCGTACAACCCCCGATTCAGGAAACCGTGAGCCGCCACCAGCGCCTGCCGGCCGCGGAGGTTTTCACCCGCCTGCGATTGCGTGGGATCGGCGTCGGTCGATGGACCCGCCGCGATCGCGCGATCGCGCTCCGCATATGCCACCAGACTGAACACCACGGCCGTTGCCACGATTCGCGCGCGCATCGAGAACCCTCCCCATCTGATGTGCCGTCTTAACTACCAGAGACTTCGTCGGGCCGCAGCGATTCGGTGTCGATGCCGGAGTATTACGATCTCTCAGCGCGTGGGTTCGACCTCATCCGAATTTTCAAGCTCATCGGCCATCGCATCGGCCTGGGCTTCTAACTCCTCGCTCTGAGTTTCCAACTGGCGGGCGTTCGCGTATAGCTCGCTCGCGGAACGCTCCAACTCGCGGGCCTGTTCTTCCAGAGTTCTCGCCTGCTGCTGGGCGTCTTCTCCTTCGCCCGATTCCATCAATTCCGACGCCTGGTCGCTGAGTGAATCGGCTTCGTCAGACAATCGATCGGCCTCTGCTTCCAACTGCTCGGCACCACGGAGCAACTCCGCGACGGCCTCCTGAAGGGCTCCCAAATCCCGGCTGACCGCACCGCCGCGGGCCTTGCCGTGCTTGTGCTTTTCCTTGTGCTCTTTTTCCAGCTTCCGCTTGTACTCTTTTGCTTGTTGTTTCATTTCCTTGCCGCGCTTCTTCATTTCCCGGGCGTATTCTTCGCTGTGCTTCTTCAACTCCTTCTCGCGCTGGGCCATCGACTTCGCGTACTCTTCACCGTGCTTTCGCAGCTCCTTGTCGCGGAGCGCCATTTCCCTGGCGTATTGCTCGGCCTGATTTGCATCGATCGTTCGACCCTGGGCGCCGCGGCGAATCGCCGCCGGCTGCCCGGCCCCTCCCGGATTGATCATTTCCAAAAATCGCTTGAAGACGTGCTGCGTCCCGGCATTGCCGTGGATTGAAATCTCGCCCTCGCCCGGCGTCACAAACACCGGCACGTCCTCACGAACCATCAGCTCAACCAGTGCCTCAAGCTTGCCTTCCGGAACAGAATACAGCGTGATTGTATCGCCCGTTCCGCCAATCAGGTCGACGAAGGCCTCAAACGCCGAATGCTGATCGGCAGTGCCGATCAATTCAATGCCGCCCTCGGCCCCACGGACGCGAGGTGGGACATCGTCGCGGGACATTAGCTTCAGCAGCGCTTCGAGCTTTCCTTCCGCGACGGGATAGGTTTTCGAAAATGTTTCACCCTGGGCCTGGGGACTGGGCTTTGGAGTACCCGGGGACCTCTCCATACGGCCACCGCGCCCTCGGGCGGCCGGCGAACCCGGCTGGGGTGTGCGCGGCAAGGACGGCGCCTGGCCTTGGCCTTCGAGCAATGCGGTTAAGCGCTCAATCTGTCGTTCGAGTCGCTCCACGCGCTGGGCCAATTCACGGTCGCCGGAGGCACCCGGACCGCGATCATCGAACCCGACCGCGACGAACGGCGCCAGCTCGACCATCGAGGCGGGCATGGGGGTCATGGCGGCCATTGGCGCCATTGGGGACATTCCCTCGACTGCCACCACTGCCGGAGCAGGCGTCATTGGCGCTATCGCCGGCGTCGGCTGCCCTTCTTCCGCTACGGGGGCGACGTGAACGTAGGTCTTGGCCGCTTTCGCCTCCTTGACCGGGTCGCACGATTCGACCGGCGTGGCGAGCCAGCCTGTGGCCACCACCGCCAGCGCCATCGCCACCGTCGCTCGCGACATCATCGGAGTGTCCTGCCGTGTCATCACCATGGTCAATCTCCTTGCAAACCGCCGGGCGGCGCCGGATGCCATGCCAATGGCCCCCGCTCGCGAACCCGCATCCGCCTCGTTCATGAATGCTTTGGTCTGGATCAACACGTCGGCATAGACCTTGCGTCCGCAGGGCTCGAGCCAGGTGACCCAGGCATCGCAACAGTTTTCCGCTTCTTCACGCAATCGGCCGCGAATCCACCAGACCAGGGGGTGCCACCAATATACCGCGCCGATGAGAAACTCGACGCGCGCGATCCAATGGTCGCGCCGCTTCAGGTGGGCGAGCTCATGGCACAGGACAACTCGTCGGCCGGCGGAGTCCAGTTGCCGCCACAGGCCCCGCGGTAGAATCAAGACAGGCCCGTCGTTGAACCATATCATCGGTGAAACGGCAAGTTCGACGCAGACCGTGCGCGGCGGACCCGGCAATTTCATCGTCCTCGCGATTTCGGCGACTTCGGCCTGGACCGCGGTCGGCGCGGGCACCGCAGTTCTCAATCTGAGGCGAAGTTGCCGCGCGGCGCCGATTCGCATCGCGACCAACCCGAGAAATCCCGTGATCCACACCGTTGCCGGAAGCGGCGGAAGGCGACCAATGGCATCGCGAATCTCCGCCAGGCCCGCGGCCCAGCCTTGAATGCGCGCGGCGGCCAACCCCGCGACACTTTCCCATAGTTCCGAAATGCGGCCAGGCTTTTCGGCGGTCCCGGTGGACGCGCCTGAATTATCGCTTGCGCTGAGCGGCGGAGAGAACAGCTCGGCTTCCGAGTGGCCGCGCTCCTCGGCCAACTTTCGCCTGACTGCGGCGATTCGTGGAATTCCGTGCGATCTCTCCTTATTCATAACATCGGCGCTCGCCATTCGCACCTGCCAGCGAGCGACCATGGTCTGAACATTGACGACACTCTCACCCAGTCGCCGGAGCAAGTGGGACAGTTGCCCGGCCAACTCAACGGCCGAAATATGACGGAGCGGCACGTTTGTTTTGGACCGGGCAACTGTCGAGGGTGGAGTGGGGGCTGAGTCCGCGTCTTGCGCGCCGGGCGCATTTTCAACAATCTGGGTGGCCACGTCGGCGTCGTTGAGCGCCGACCAACTTTCGGCATCGGTGAAATGATCCCTCGCGGGACTTGGTTCGGGGATTTCTTCGCTAGACGTCGGGGCGGTGTGGGATTTTTTCGTGCGATGCGTAAGAGGCTCTTCGTGGTTCTGTCGCGGTCGGGTCGCCGTCAAGGCAGGTGGCGAGTCAACGGCTCGCGGCGCCGCGCCGCGCGATCCCGACGGAGAAACCTCGTGCCGCACCGTGTTGGTCTCGATGGATACCGGCGGAAATATCGCTCCCGCGAACAACCAAACGAGCAACGTGAGCCAGAGCACGTGTCGCGTCGCGGGGCGGCATGGCGTCCAGCGACAGATCAGCGCCACCAGCGCCGCCATCGGCACGAGCACCACTGCGTTTCGCCACAGAAGGCCCGCAGATCGACTCCAAAGCAGCACAACGATCGCGATCAGGACGACGCCTCCGAGAAGGTATCGTCGGGTCCATTCAGCGATTGAGGAATTGTTGGTCCGCATGGATCAACCCTCCACCGCGCGATCGCCGCGCTTTTTCTTTTCGTCCAACTGCTCGACGAGCGTACGCAACTGCTCGATCTCATCGGGGGAAAACTTCTGCGTTTTCATCAGTTGCAGCACCAGCTCGCCCGCGGCGCCGTCGTAAAGTTGCTCGACGAGATTCTTGAGCCGGGTCTTGCGCACTTTGCCGCGCGACAGCACCGGCCGGTAGACGTACGCCATGTTTTCCTTGTCGCTGGCAACCACGCCCTTGTGCTCAAGCCGGGTGAGAAATGTGAGAACGGTGGTGTAGGCCACCTGACGGCCGGATCGGCGGAGGTGGCCGTGAATCTGGCGGACGGTCGAGGGGCCGGCTTCCCACAGGACGTTCAGCACCTCCAGCTCGGCGGGACTGAGTTCGGAGGATCGCTCGGCCATCGTCAAGAACCCTTTCCAACTACACTTGTCGTAAGCCTACTACAACTGTCGGAGGATTGCAAGGTTTTCCTGCGCGTTTTTTGAAAATGATTTTCTGATACATGAAACGTTAATTTTCGACAGGCGGCGAAGAAAGACGGACCGCCTTCCATCAGCCTAAACGATGCGAGTCGCCGAAGGGTTCGCCGCGATCACTCAGATTTTGTGAAAATCGCGGAAACTATTTTCGTCAGGGCCGCTTGACGCCCTGAGGCTTTCGTTCCCTGCTCAGGCCCGCAATAATTGCGTTAAATGGATTCCCTTCAGAAACTTATCCCGCTGGGCATCGACCGGCCCCTCCTTCTTTGGCTCCTCATTATCATCATTCCGCTCGTGATTTTGCTCGGTTGGCGATCGCTTTCCGGGCTGGGCGGCGGCCGGAAGTACGCCGCCGTTCTGTTGCGCAGCGCCGTGATTGCGATCCTGATCGTGCTGCTTTGCGGCGCATACCGGATCCGGTTCGTAGACGACCGGATCGCCATCTTCGTCATGGATCAGTCGAGGAGTGTCCCGAGCGATCTGCAAAGCGCCGCGTTGAAATTCGTAAAGACCGCGACGGCCGAAATGCGCCCAGGCAAGGACCGCATCGCCGTACTGAGCTTTGACGGGAAGACCTCCATCGAACAGCTTGCCGCGGACCGGCTCAAGATCGACGCCCTCGGCCCCGGCCGGGACCCCGATGAAACCAATATCGCCGCCGCCCTGCGAATGGCGGCCGCGCTGATTCCGGGTACCGAGGCGGCCCGCATCGTTATTCTGTCCGATGGGAATGAGACGGCGGGTTCCGCCGAGGAACAGGCGCAGACGCTGGCGGCGCTGGACCTTCCCGTAGATGTCGTGCCGCTCGAATTCGAGCATACGAATGAAGTGGTCTTCGAGCGCCTCGACGCCCCCGCTTCGGCACGCATCGATGAGACGATCGGCCTTTCACTCGTCCTTCGTTCGCACAAACAGACGGCCGGCCGCATTCGCATCTATCAGGGCGAGGAGCCGATCAAGGTCGGGGGCGATGCGGCCGACGACGGATTCCGCGTCGAGTTGAATCCGGGCGTCAACCGCATGACGCTTCCCATCAAACTCGCGGAGCATGGCGTTCACCGGTTTAGCGCCGTCTTTGAGCCGGATTCGCTTTCCGACGACGCCGTCCCGCACAACAACCGCGGGGAATCGTTCACCCGCGTCGGCGGAAAGGACCGCGTGCTGATTATCGGGAATGACGATTCCAGCGCCGGCGGCGCCGAATACCGCTCGATGCAAGTTATCGCCGAGGCGCTCGCTGCGCAGCGGATCGAAACCGACGTGGTCGATGCCGCTCAGACCCAGCTCGACCCGGCCACTTTATTTCAATATTCGGCGATCATCGTGTCGAATGTTTCGGCGCTCGACCTGGGAATGGACGGCCCGGCCGCGCTCGCCTCGTATACCCGCGATCTGGGGGGTGGGCTAATCGTGATCGGCGGCGACCAATCCTTCAGTGTCGGGGGTTATTACGACACTGCACTGGAGGAAATCCTGCCGGTCGAAACCAATCGCCGCCGGCTTGTCACTTTGAATCTCGCACTCGTTTGCGTGATCGACCGCTCCGGCTCGATGTGCGGCGAGAAGCTTGAACTCGCAAAGAAGGCCGCTGCGGCATCGGCCCGGCTTCTTTCGTCGCAGGATCGCATCGGCGTTGTAGCCTTCGATTTCGATTATGAATGGGCGGTCAAGCTCATGCCCTGCTCCAATAAGGACGCGATTCTCGATCGTATTCGGCGCATCGGCTGCGGAGGCGGCACGAATATGCTTCCGGGCATGGAAGCCGCCACCGACATGCTGGCAAATGCGCCCGTCAGTTTGCGGCACATGATCCTCTTGACTGACGGTCAATCCGTGCCGGGCGATTTCGCCGCCGCCGCCAAGCGAGCGAAAAAGAAGGGCATCACCATCACCACTGTTGCCGTCGGACCCGATGCCGATCGCGCCTTGCTCTCCAATATCGCCAAACTCGCCGACGGGCGCTCCTACCCTGCCGTGGATAGCCAGCTTCTTCCGCGCATTTTCGCCCGCGAAACGATGCTGGCCGGCCGGTCGAGCATTTACGAAAAGACGTTCACACCCAAGCTCCGCGCCGAACTGGACGACCTTCTCATCCGGGGACTCGTCAGCACGGGAATGCCCTCGCTGGATGGTTATGTCGTCACACAGCCCAAGCCGACCGCCAGCGTGCTGCTCATCAATAGCACAAGTCACGGCGACGACCCGATTCTCGCGCACTGGCAAGTGGGGCTGGGCCGCGCCCTGGCCTTTACCAGCGGCATGTGGCCGAAATGGGGGTCGCGGTGGATCGAGTGGCCTGCGTTCAGCCAGTTCTGGACGCAGATCGTCCGGTGGGCGTCGCGATCGTTCGGGCAGCAGGATGCCATGGTGTGGACACGCGTGGACGGTCGCAAGGCGACGATCAGCGTCGAACTCGATCAGTCCAATCTCGCGCTGCTTCCGAGCGCGCTGGCGGGGCAGGTGGTGGATTCGCAATACAACGTCAGCCCGATCGTGCTCAAACCGACGGGCGCGGGCCACTTCGAGGCCGAATTCGACGTGAACAATCCGGGGAGCTACGTCGTCAACGTGTTTCATCAGGGCAAGGATTTGTCCAGCCTGGTTCGTGCGGGCGTCACCGTGGCGTATTCACCCGAGTTTGCCGAGACACATTCCAATGCCGCGCTGTTGCGGCGCATTGCCGAGGAAACGAGCGGCCGGGTTCTTTCGGCCGACACCGCCAGGAATGTATTCGACGCTTCTGCATTCCGTGAATTTCGGAGCCGCCGCCCCATGGAGAAGGAGTTGCTCACGCTCGCGATCGTGCTGCTCATTCTCGATGTCGCGGTCCGCCGAATCGTGATTCGCAAATCGGACATCACCGCATGGATCAGCAAGCGTTTCGGCCGCGTCCGGCTCATCGCCGCCGAGCCGCAGCGTGCCACGCTCTCGGCCCTGCGCGGAGCGCGGGTGCGGGCGCAGGAAACCCGCGACACGCCGGGGGGCGCCTCGTCGTCGGAAACATTCACTGCTGACTCGACAGGTGACGAACCCGCCGCTGCGAGCGTCGAAACCCCGACACTGTCTGAACCCGCCGCCCTCGCCGCGGCACTTCAGTCGCGGAGAACAAAATCCGCCCAGCCTGCGGAACCATTCCCCTTCTCCTTCGATCCGGCGCAAGCATCGGCGAAGCCGGACACGGCGGCCAAGCCGACTGCCTCAAAACCTGTCGATCCGATCGATGCCGAACCTACCACTGCCCGCCTGCTTTCGCTGCGGAAAAAGCGGCAGAAATACGACTCGGACTAACTCAGTATCGAGCAACTGCTGTCCCCCTGAATCTCCACGCGAAAATCAGTCGAGAAACGCGCACAAACAGATCATCTACCGCCAACAGATTTTCCATTACGGACTTGGATAGTCAATTCAGATCGCTCGCACACCTCAGGGAGTGCCGCCGTTACTTCCGTTCGAGCCAGCGGGCTGGCCGCCGCCCCCTTGGCCCCCACTGCCTGGAAATCCGCCCGACGTGCCATTGTTGCCGCCATTGCCACCGGAGCCACCAGGACCGTTGCCTGAACTACCTCCGGAACCGCCAGTGCCGCCATTCCCTCCTTGACCGGTTGCGTTTCCTCCATTGCCGCCAGCACCACCCGTGCCGCTGCCGGATGTATTCCCGCCGCTTCCGCCGTTCCCACCGGTACCGCCATTCCCGCCATTGCCGCCAGCTCCACCCGATCCGCCTGTAGCACTGCCGCCGTTCCCACCGCTGCCGCCTAAATGGTCAGCGCCGCCCGTGCCTCCATTTCCACCTGTACCGCCGTTGCCTGAACCAGCACCGGATCCACCATTTCCGCCTGTGCCGCCTTGACCCTGAGGAGCGTTTCCGCCGTTACCACCGTGTCCGCCAGATCCGCTCGGTGCGCCCCCAGCCCCCCC
>DATMEE010000307.1:0-10564 GCA_035557035.1 Phycisphaerae bacterium | reverse complement strand
GTGGCATCCGGCCCGGCCGGCGCGACCCTGCAGGGCGCGATGAACGTGCAGCCGATTTTTCATGCCACGCAGAGCGGTGAATACACGCTGGAGGTGACGGTTCGCGATGCAAGCACGCCACCGTGCATGAAGATCGACTCGCTGACGGTGAGTGTCTACGGCATGGCAGTCGATGCCGGCGAAAATCTATCTTTGGGCGTGGGCGAGACGAGCGAACCGCTCGCACCGACCGTCAGCGGTGGAGTCGGCGAAATCTCCCATGAGTGGCGGATTGAGACCAGCTCGCCGAGCACTGCGATCACCCAATTTGGCGGCGGGGGCGCGACGGCGCCGAATCCGACGTTCACGCCAGAATTGCCCGGGCGATATACGCTTCGCCTGACCGCCGTCGATTCGAACGATCCGGAGGCATGCGAGGTGTCGGACGCGATCGTCGTCGATTCAGTCCTGCTCACGATTTCGAGGCCGGCCGATTTCGCGATGTGCGTCGGGGGAGAGTCGGCGCCGCTGGCGGTGGCGATCACGTCTCCGGGGGTTCCTCCCTACGTCTACGAGTGGACGATTGAGAAAGACAGTCCCGATTTATCGCAGGACCAATTCGGGACAGGCGGCGCCAGTGCCTCAAGCCCGACATTTTCCCCTAACGCCATCGGTCAATACGCTCTGCGCGTAACCGTGCGTGACTCAAGCGTTCCACCGGCCGTTGTGTCCGAGACGATCGACGTGTCCGCCGGCGGCATGCAGGTTTCACTGGCGACGGAACTGTCTAACTGCGCCGGGGCAGGCGGGATGGAATTGCCGCGGCCGGAAGTCAGCGGCGGTGTCGAGCCGGTGACGTACCTGTGGACGATCGAACCGGGAGCGCCGAGCGACGAGCCGACGCAGTTCACGGACGAGAGCGCCTTCGACGCGGCCTGGCGGTTCACGCCGTCCTCGCCGGGGAGCTACACGCTTCGACTGACGACGACCGATTCGGCGACGCCGGCGTGCGTGCGCGACAGCCTGCTCGTCGTGCGGGCAGCCGCTATCAGCATCGACGCCGGGGAGGATTTCGTGACCCAGGCGTTCGAGCCGTCGCAACGGCTCGGCGCGCTGCCGGTGCTGGCCGGCGGGGGGCCGGATGCGACCTATCGGTGGCGGATTCTCACCGGCCCGGACACGGATTCCGATCAACTCAGCTCGACCCGCGAGCCACGGCCGCTTTTCACGCCGAAGGACGTGGGAACCTACGCGCTGGAAGTGACCGGTTCGGACGGCGAGTGCAGCGTGAGCGACGTGGTGGTCGTGGACGCCATAACGGCGTCGCAGACGCTGGAGGCCAACTCTGAGGGCCGCGTGTTCATGTCGCTGCGGATCGATGAGCCGCACACCGCGGCGGAAATTCGCGCGGCGCAGGCGGCGCCGGGAACGACTTTCATGGGCGAGCTGACGGAGGACGGCGGGTCGGGCGACGTTGCCGGCCTGCTCGACGGGACAATCATCGGGCGGCGCGTGAGCGTGACTTCGGAGGCAGGCGACGGCGCGTTCGTGATGGTCGTCGCGCTCTTGTACGATGCCGGTGAGGTGGCATCCGTCGGCGATGCCCGCGTGCGCATTCATGCGTGGGCGGCGGATGATGGGCTGTGGCGGCCGGCGACGGGGGGCAAGCTCGAAGGTGGGGCCTATCCGCCGCGGCCGACGGCGGCCGACGTGGGACGCTCGGGCGCGCTGGCCATGCCGGCCGTCGGGCCGGAAGTCTATCTCGCGTGGGCAGTGGTCGACTCCGCCGGTGCCTTCACGGCGGGCCTGTCGAAGGACATCGAGCCGTGGTCGCCGGATCCGGGAGCTGCTGATGAGACACCCTCCAATACACCGCCGATCGGCGCGGCCGGAGGGATGTGCGGAACGGTGAGCGCTCCGATGATGCTGCTGGGATTGATAGGGCCGCTATGGCTGCGCCGGAGGACGGGCGGCGATCTTCGTCGGTTCGATTAAATTGCCGCCAGGCCATGCGTTGAACGCGAGAGTGATGAAAGAGACACCTATCCCTTCGCTTGTATCGCCCATCATACTGAGCGTATAATCAGGAAGCGAAGATTAAGACATGCCAAACGTCACCATCACGCCTGAGGCCGGTCTCAACGACGCTGACTTGTATCGCGCCAGAGTCAACGGGCACCAGGCGGTCGGCCGCACCGCCGGAGAGGCTTTGGACGGCTTGAGCGATCAGCTCGCGTCTTCTCGCGGTACGACGGTGGTGCTGGTTCAAAAACTCGGAGCCGACGAATTCTTCGATTCGACGCAGATTCAGCGGCTCAATGAACTCGTGGCACGGTGGCGTGCGGCGCGCGATGCGGGAAGAACGCTTGCGGCGGCCGATCAACAGGAATTGGACACGTTGATCGAGACAGAATTCGAAGCCTCCGCCCGACGCGCCGCGGCACTGGCCGATCAACTCCCTCAATGAACTCCGCATACGAATCCATCGCCGAGCGCGCGGCGTTCCGATGCGAATACTGCCATGCGCCGGCGGCGCTCTTCAATTCTCGCTTCGAGGTCGAGCATATCGTTCCAGCCTCGCGAGCCGGCGACGATTCGCCCGCGAATCTCGCCCTTTCATGCCGCGCCTGCAACCTATTCAAGGGCGCGGCCATCGCGGGCGTCGATTCTGAATCCAATGTCGAAGTGGAGCTTTTTCATCCGCGTCGACATCATTGGGAGGATCACTTCCGATTCGACGCGGAGCGAACCGAACTCGTGGGGGCATCGCCGATCGGCCGCGCTACGGCGGCGCGACTGCGATTCAACCATCCGATGCAGATTCGAGCTCGCCGAGAGTGGATGCGGTTGGGACAGTTTCCATGACGCCCCGAACGATTTCTTCCGTCAGGCTCGGGAACGACTTCACGATCTGCTCGACGGTGTCCCCCTCGGCCAGGCTGCCCAGAACGGTGCGCAGCGGGACGCGCGTCCCCCGAATGACGGGCTGGCCCCGCAGATGCCGGGGTCGGTGATGATGAGGTTGTCGTGATGTCACGCTCCCTTACCGGATTTCGCGGATCGAGTCATTATACATAATCCGCACGAATTCCGAATGAGGCAACGTCCCCGCAGACCAGCCCTCAAAACGTCTCAACCGGAATCTGAAGGGTTCGCGCCGGTGGAGACGCCGAGGTCAGAATGGCTTCGACGCGCTTCAGGACGGGCGCGGCATAGTAATGGGCGCCGCAATGATCGCAAATGCCGATCGGGACGTTCTCCAGCACCACGATGCCGCGATGGTGGCTCACCGGTTCCTGCTCGACGATCCGCTCACGGACGGTGCCTTCGCAATATTCGCAGTGAAAGTCGTAAAGATTCATGATCGCCTCTGGTAAACGGTAATGATCAGCAACGAACGCGCGAAACGCACGACGACGCCGATTTCTGTCGTCAGATCACAAGCCTTGCCCACGACCTCATACCGTTGGCCTCGCGGGTCATCGTCGAATACCTGTTCTATTGTACCGGTGAGGATGGCCGATTCCACGTCGATGATATCGAGATCATCGTCGCGCATCTCCAATAATGCATGAGGCGTCATGACGTAGGCCTGGTTCAGGACCGCCGCGTGAATGGCGTCCAGAGACTTTGCGGCGCTGACCTGCGTTCACGGATGTTCCTCGAGACGCGACAAGTTCGGCCGCATCGTTTTGATTGGCTCGCCCGGCGTTAGCGGCACTGTTTTCAACGTCGGCGCTTTCGTCGGCCGCGGGCGTGCAGCTGCCAGGCCATGAGCAGCGGGACGAGGGCGAGGGTCGTGGCCCCCGCGTCGCCGCAGCAGGCGGCGGGGACCGGGAAGCCCGCTGCGCCGCAGGGCGACGTTTCGGGGTTTCCGCAGCCACATCGGCCGGGACGGAGTTTTTCGGGGTCGTCGGGGCAGTAGTCGGTGTCGTCGCCGTTCGGCGGGTCGTCCGGGTCTGGATCGGAACCCGAGAAACCCGTTAGAACCACGTTGTCCAAATCGTCTGTTTCGTCGCCGCTGCGAAACTCCGCCCGAATGTAAATTGCCGTGAGTGAGCCAAGCACCTGCCTCATGTCCGTTTCCGTAGCTTCAAGCCCGGCGGCGCTATCAATATGCCAGCCGGTCTCGGTCAGTGACACGTTGTATTGGGTCCAATCCATTCCGGGCGGTTGCTCGAGCGCAAATGCGAGGATAATGCCGGCCCCTTCGATGACCACGTCTCTCCCCAGCGTTCCCAGTGACGGCCGTTCATGGCTTTGCTTCATGTCGAACGCAAGCGCTGCGCCATAGGCACCGGACTTGACTCCCAGGAATTTTGATGGAGCATTCCAGTACGACGTTCTATTCTCGTTCGGATCGACTTGATGAAGATATCCGCCGGGGTTTCCGCCTTCGGCCACATGGGAAATCGGAACGGATCCGCCGGGCGCGAAGGGAGTCTCTCCGGCCGACTTGACCAGGGTCCAGCCCTCGGTATCCGTGTTGAAGCGGCTTTCCGCGAGAATGGTCTGACCATGCGCTGTGGTGGCGCCGGCGAAGAAGATCGCAATCGATGCGAAGACTCGGTGGGTTTGATACATGCTTTCTCTCCAAATAGAGGTTACTCGGTAGCTGGATTGGTTGTTGTCGGTTGCGACGTTGCCAATAGCTCGCTGCTGGTGGTGCGACCTTCGATCAACGCCTCGGCCTCGCGGAGGAATTGCTGCGATTCCTCGTCGTCGGCGTGGCCTTCTTCACGCATGAGCGCGCGAAGCTTTTCAAGGGCGGCTCTGGCTTCGTCGGCATGGCCGAGTTGGAAATGGCTCATGGCGATGAAGGCCCAATTGGCGGGATGTTGCGGCGTCGTGGACGGTGATTCGGAGTTCTTAGCGAAAGCAAATTGCCGCTCCGATTTCTCGAGCTCAACGATAGCTTCGGCATAATCCCCGTGGCGATAGAACGCGACGCCCAGTGTGTTCATTATTGCAGGGTCCTCAGGCGACAAATGTGCTGCCTGCTCCGCGGCCTCAAGTGCCATCCCAATCTTCTCAGTTGCAATGGCCTGATCGGCCACGAGTCTCCACGCCCATGCGTTAAGGCCTGTTGCACTGCGCGGTCTCACCAGCATTAACCGACGGATTTCGGATTTCATCATCGGCGGCATCAAGTCGTCGCGCTCAATCGCAGCAGTAACGCGGGGCTGCGTACCATGCGCTGCATATAACGCACTCAAACGTTTCCGCGCCTCGTCCTCAAAGTTCAAATTTCGTTCGAGAATCATATCGAGCGCGACGCGCCGAACCGGCTCTGAAAGGTCGGGGTTTCGTTGGATCGTCGCTACGACCTCCTCAGGCTCGCTATTCCCCGTCATCAGAAGGTCGAGCAGCCGCTCCGCGGGTGCGCGCGCTTTATATAACGTGTCTAATTCGGCAAAACGCTGACGGTAAGGGACACTATCCAACACGCGTACCGCTCCATGTTGAGAAGCCGTGACGATGCGCGTTCCATCAGGACTGAAGGCGACGGTGCGGACAACTTCGGCGTTATCTCTCAGTGTCAATAGTTCTCGGCCGGTTGCGGCGTCCCAAAGCCGAACCGTTTGGTCGTAGGCAGAAGTAACGATCCGCGCGCCATCAGGACTAAAAGCCACTGCCTGAAGACGGTCCTGATGCCCTCGAAGCGTAAGCAGTTCGTTTCCACTCTCAGAGTGCCACACACGCGCTGTGTTGTCGCTTGACGCGGTGACGATGCGTGTTCCATCAAGACTGTAGGCACACGTTGACACGCCTTTTTCGTGCCCTGAGAGGCGCATCAGCTCGTCGCCGGTCTCCACATTCCATGTCCTGGCGGTGGGATCGCCGGATGCCGTCACGATGCGGGGACCGCTAGGATCGAACGCTGCGCCAAGGAAGCCGGGTTCTTGTTCATGAAGGGCCACGACTTCTCGGCCCGTGACTGAATCGCGCACGCTAAGCTCGAAACGAACCGGGAACTGCTCGATGGAAGTCGCAACAAATAGATCGCCGTCCGGACTAAACGCGACGACTCCGTTACTAACGCTAGAATGGGGGGTCGATGCTTGTCGCACAGGGAATTCCGCCAGCTCTTTCCCAAGCGTTGCATCCCACAGGCGCGGGGCTCCGTCCCATGCGCTTGTCACAATGCGCGTTCCGTCAGGATGGTAGCCTGCGGCGACCAGTTCACGGGACCTTCCATCTTCTTCACTCCCCAATGTCCCCAGTTTGATACCGCTTGCAGCATTCCATATTTCCAGCGGGTAATCAAGCGATGCCGTCACGATACGCGTTCCATCGGGACTGAATATGGCCGACATGAGATTCGAGGCATTGGAGCGGATTTCGTGCGTGTCCCCATCCCAAACACGGACCGTGCCGTCGCCGCGAGACAGGGTCATTATTCGGGCCGCGTTCGAGGAGAACACGGCAAGGTCAAGGTCTTCTCGATGCCCGCGTAACACGGCCAGCTCGCGCCCGTCGGTTGCGTCCCACACACGCGCCGTCCTATCCCGAGATGCAGTTACGATCTTCCGACCATCCGGACTGAATTGACCAGACTCAACCCAATGAGAATGACCGTGTAACGAAAGCAGCTCTTTGCCATCCATGTCCCAGATCGTGGCGGTTTCATCAAGCTTTCCCGTGAGAAGGTGTCTGCTGTCGGGGCTAATTGCCACCGATAACGTACCGTTGCTGAGGAGTGCGCGCTCTTTTCCAGTCGCCGCATCTACAATTAGTGGATTGCCGGAGGTGACGATAACAAGATGTTCTCCGTCAGCGCTAAATGTTGCCTCGTATAGGCTTCCCCCTTCCAATCTCCACAACTCCGTGCCATTCATATCCCAAAGTTGGGCCGCTTCACGGTCCATCGTCAGGAGGCGGGCACCGTCGGGACTGACGGCCTTGTACAAGCCATCGAGGGCAGCGAGTTCGTCACCAGTTACCGCATTCCAAATGACGATTTCTGAAAGATCGTCCGCGCGGCTGCGCTGGCCGACGATGTGCCGTCCGTCCGCGCTGAACTCAGCGGTCCCAATGGAGCCTTGGGAATGGATGACCAATTGTTCGTCCCCATTTACAGAATCCCAAGCTATTGCTGCATCGCTCGCGGTCGTGATAATGCGCTTGCCATCCGCGCTGAACACAACCGATTCAATGGAATCGGAGTGGCCTCGGAGAACGAGAAGCTCACTTCCCGTCGTAGCGTTCCACACCCTCGCGGTACCATCCGACATGCCCGTTACGATTTGTCGACCATCTGGGCTAAAAGCAGCGGCGCGAACGCGGACTTTCAAATCGCCTATGACAAACAAACAGTTGTCCGATTGCGCATTAAGGTAATTCCACTCCCAACCGCGATATTGAGAAGAGCAAGCATCGAGGCGTGCGCGAATGGATGAGGCCTCGTTCGATACAAACGATGCGTGGGCGGCGACGATATTCGCGACATAGGATTCGCGCTCCGCTTCAACTTTTGCGCGCAATGCCGCATTTTTTGCTGTTGTCTCTGCTTCACGCGAACTTTCAGCGGCAGCACGGGAACTCTCGGCCTCTCTCGCCTTGTCGTCTGCCCGGCTTCGCTCGATGCTCGCTATGCGCCACTGCCAGGTCGTCGTCGCCATACCAAGTAGCAATGCCATCCCTACTGCAAACGACGCGATTACCGGCCCGCGATGCTTCCGCACAAACTTCTTCATTCGGTATGCCGTGCTTGGTGGCGCGGCGACGATGGGTTCGCCGCTCAGGTGGCGGGCGATGTCGAGTGCCAGAGCGTTGGCGGTGTCGTAGCGGCGGGCGCGGTTTTTGTCGAGGGCCTTCATGACGATCCAGTCCAATTCGCCGCGGAGCAGGAGGGAGAGTTTTTTGGGGTCGGTGTTGCGGCGCTGGGCGAGGTCGGCGAGAGAGAGGGGGGATTTGGCGATTTGGTGATTTGGCGACCCGCCAAAGGCGAGGCAAGTTTTGGCGATTGGGTCGTCGACAGAGCCGCGACCGTGAGGGAGCGGTGGGGGCGCGAGCGCGGGGCCGGCGTTGGTTTCGGCGGAGGGCGTATGGAGGCCCTCTCCTGATGCCAGGTTCGGCGTGTTATCAAGTTCGCACGCGACTACTCGTTCCAGCGGTGACCGCTTCCTTACGGGCGCGGCTCTGTTTTGGGGCGACAGCGCCAGCGAATTGATTCGGGTACTCGGCTTGGGCGGCTCGTCCTCGCGGATGATGCGGCGCATTTCTTCGTAGGCCGCCGAGTGGAGACGCTCCGGGTCGAACGGCGGGCTGCCGGTGAGCAGCTCGTAGAGCAGCACGCCCAGCGAACAGATGTCCGTGCGCGTGTCGATGTCCGGGCTGCCGCCGGCCTGCTCGGGTGACATATACGCCGGCGTGCCGATCATCTGGTGAAACTCGGTGAACAGCGTCTTCTCCGTCAGCCGGTGGTCCGTGGCCTTGGCGATGCCGAAGTCGATGACGCGGGCGTGCGGCCGGCCGTCCTGCGTGCAGACGAGCACGTTGCCGGGCTTGATGTCGCGGTGGATGACTCCCTTCTGATGGGCGTGCTGCACGGCGTTGCAGACCTGGGCGAAGAGTTCGAGCCGGTCGCGGATGGGCAGCTTGTGCTCGTCGCAATAGCGGGTGATCGGGTCGCCCTTGACCAGTTCCATGACGAAGTAGGGGCGGCCGCTGTCGGTCGCGCCGGCGTCGAGGACGCGGGCGATGTGCGGATGGTCCATCATGGCGAGTGCCTGACGCTCGGCCTCGAATCGGGCGATGACGGCGCGGGTGTCCATGCCCAGCTTGATGATCTTCAGCGCCACGCGGCGGCGCACGGGCCGCTCCTGTTCGGCCATGAAGACGGCGCCGAATCCGCCCTCGCCGATTTGCTGGAGGAGCTTGTAGGGGCCGATGCGGCTGCCGGCCTTTTCGGTGAGGGGAATGGCGGTGGTGGGGAGGCGGTCGGTGGAAACAGAGTCGCGCCCGTAGGGATGCGGTCGCGCGTCGGGGGCGGAGGAGACCTGAGAGTTTGAGATTTGAGATTCGGGAAATTCGGCATTTGAGATTTCGGATTGGGCGATTTGGCGATCTGGTGCCCCGCCAGACGGCGGCGGGCAAGTTTTGGCGATTGAGGGAACAGATTCACCGTCTGCCAGGAAGCTGCCCTGGCGGTCGTGGGCCTGGAGCATTTGTTTCAATGTCAGGAGAAGCTCGGGATGGTCTCGGCAGGCGTCGGCGAGGAAGGCTTCGCGCGCGGCGGCGTCGAGCGAGATCGCTCGCTCGAAGAGTTCGGCGGTGCGGATGAGGTTGTCGTGATGCATGGTACTGCTCACAATTTTGAGATCATTCGTGCAACGAGAGCCTATTGTGGGCAAACGTTTGTCAAGTGGTCACGGACCGTGGTTCCTATTTTGTCACGTTCTCCGACGGTTCAAATGCGGCTACTTCTTCCAGCGGCGACCGCTTCCTTACGGGCGCGGCTCTGTTTTACCGTCGCCGAGTTCGCGGAACAGCCAGGTCCGGGCGAACTCCCAGCGGCGTTTGACCGTCGCAAGCGAGACTCCAAGCACTCTCGCGATCTCGCTTAGCTCCAGGCCCGCGTAAATTCGGAGCCGCGCGACCTCGCCGAATTCGCCGTCCTTTTCTGATAAGCGACAAAGCGCTTCATCGAGGCTCAAAAAAGTCGCGGGATCTTCATGAACCGCCAATTCAACTGCATCGAGCGGCACGCGGCCGCGCTTCCCGCCGCGCTTGGAGCGGCCGCGCGACTTGGCGTGGTCGATGAGAATACGGCGCATGGCCTGGACGGCGGCGGCATAGAACTGGCCGCGGCTGGCCCATGCCCGGCCGTCGGGAGGGGCGAGTTTTATAAACGCTTCATGGACCAGGGCGGTGGCGGAGAGGGTGTGGTCGCGGCGCTCGCCGCTCATGTGACGCCGCGCCAAACCGCGGAGGCGGTCGTACAGGAAGGCGAAAAGTTCACTGGACGGGGTCTCCGACACGATCGGTGTAGTCTAACGGAAGAATGGCGGAAAGTGTCGAGAGATTGGCAGGATTTTCACTGGGGCGAAAGGGCGACTGTTTCCTTGCCGGCCGGTGGTTTGCCGCCTCGAATCATGGACGCGAGCACTTCTTTCGCCCAGCGCGGGCTCAGATAACCACTGTGCCCACCGGGATGCCCCCACTCACGCCAGGCGGGGTCGTAGCGGACCTGCATGAGTTTATCGCCTTCGAGCAGCGTTCCGGCATCGTTGAGAAATCCGGTGTGCCCTGCGGCTTTGGTGCGCTTGCGGTCGATGGTGCCGAACACGTGAGTGCCCATGCCGACGACCTGGTCCTCGGGGCTGTAGAAGTTGATGACCTTGTCCTTGCACCGGCCCTGAATCGGCGTGAGATCAAACTGCGGCGAGATGGCGGGCGCGACAAGAATGACGCGGTCAAGCTGGACGTCTTCAGGAAGCCCGCTCGCGCTGAGAAGGGCCAAGCCTCCGCCGCCGCTGAAGCCGACGAGGACGAGGGGTTCGTGGGGTCTGGTCTTGCGAAAGTGGGCGAGCTTGGCGGCGATGCCTTTTGCGCGTCGTCGATTTGCCGTGAGGCTGGTGAG
>DATMEE010000306.1:0-4455 GCA_035557035.1 Phycisphaerae bacterium | reverse complement strand
TGTTTTTCGGCTCGCGAGCTCCTCAACGACTCTCGCCAGCGCCGCGCCTGCCGATCTCCACGTAAAGTGCTCGCGTGCACGGACGGCGGCGCGGGCGGCTAGTTCGCGTCGCGCTTCCGGCGAGGCCAGCAAATCGTCGATTGAAGCGGCGAGTGCGGCAGGTGCCGTGGAAGAGACGAGTCGGCCGCATTCACCGTCTTGAAAAATCTCGTTCGCCGCATTTCTCACCATTTGGCTATCGGCACGGAGCGCGACGCATGGCAGAGCGCAGGCCATCGCTTCGGCCAGCGCGCCGCCGAAGGATTCCCCCATGGACGGGAACACGAACAGGTCGGCGGCATGAAGATACGGCGAGACGTCCGTCTGGCGGCCCGCGAAAGACACTCGATCCGCGATTTGCAGTGAGTGAGCGAGCAATTCGAGGGAGTCTCGCAGGTTGCCGTCTCCGACGATCAAAAGGCGCGGGGCAGAGGTGCATCGGCCGACGGCGCGCAGCAGAAGCTCGACATTTTTCTCGGGTGATAAGCGCCCGGTCCATGCGATGACGAATTCGCCGTCGCGCGTGTTGAGGGACTTTCGGGCCTGCTCCCGTTGCGCGGGCGATGGCGGAAAGAATTCATCCTGATCCACGCCGCCGAGAATGGCGTGACATTTTTTCGGATCAACTCCGTAATGGTTGGTCACTAAGGTACGCGTGGTGGCGCTGTCGAACACGACCGCGTCAGCCCGGCGGAACGCGTCCCGTTCGTGCCGCCGCTTGAGCGACCGGTCGACCCGGAAAGGGATTTGCCGCAACATTGATAGACGTCCCCGCCGCATTTCATTGGCCGCATCGTGCAGGAGCGTTGTTCCGCCACAGACGAACATCGCTGGTTGGTTGGGAAACTTGATTTTGTAGCGGCCGATGGCCTCGGGCTGACACGAGATAAAGAGATCGTGGGCTGGTTCGATGCGATCAACGACGCGGCAAACGGTTGTCATTCGGGCGTGCTGTTGAAAGGACCAATGGACCGGCCTGCCCTCGGCCGCAGTGATTTCGCTGACCGGAATGCCTTCGATGGATTCGCCGGCGTCGGTTCGGCCTGCTCGCACGACAAATTGGACCTGATGGCCGCGGCGGACCACTTCTCGCGCGAGCTTCACCGCGCGGGTCGACAGGCCGCAACCGCAGCGATTGAGAACGGGCATGTGCCACAGAATTCTCATGTGGCCTTTCCGACAGCAGGCATGAGGCTGATATCGCCCGTATGCACCGAATTTGCGAGGCGGCGTCTGACCCGGCGGCGCACGGCCAGCGCATCAAGGACGTCGGCCAATTGGGACGCCTGCTCGTCGCGCGTGAATTGAGCAAGGACCCCAGGATCTCGGACCGGCGCCGATCGCCCAGCACTCCAGGCGTCAAACTGGGCGGCAATGGCGTGGGTCAACCCGGAAATATCTCCCTGGTGGACGACGGATGTCGAACCGGCGGCACGGAGAATGCCCTTCAGTGCCGTGCCGGGGTGGATCACTGCGATGACGTGCCGGCCGAACGCGAGATATTCGAAAATCTTGGCGGGGATGCAGAATCGTCCGGCATCGCCGGGCGGGGTCATGAGAAACAGTGCGTCGGCCGCGGACATCTCGCGGAGCGCGGCGCCGTGCGGCAGGTAGTTCAGTTCGCGGATGAAGCGGCGATCGTCATCGCCCATCAGCGGGCGTTGCCGCGCCGAAATACTTCCGGCGATTCGAAGCTCGAACATCTTGTCGACGTCGGGCCTCGATCCCGCGAAAGCGCGCAGAGCCTTCAAGAGCGGCTCGATCGTCTGGGCCTGATAAAAGGAACCGATGTATCCGAGTACGAACTTTCGCGGCTCTGGGTTTCGCGCACATTCGGTCGGCCGATCGTCGGGATCAAAGCCGTTGGGAATGACTTCGATCCGGTGGCGCAGCGGGAGCCCATGGCGCTCGACGAGTCGCTCGCGGAGATCGGAGCAGGTCACGAGGACTCGGTCGGCGCTCTCGCACGTCTGCTGCTCCAATGACTGCCGCCATTGCGACACTGCGGCCGCTTCGGAGTCGGTCGCGAAATTGTCCACGATGGGATCGCGGAGGTCGGCGATCCAGGGGAGTCCGTGCCCTCTCTTGATCCGCAGCCCGAGATTCTGAATACATTGCGGAGGCGACGTGGTCATGACCGCCTGAATTCCATGTCGGCGAATGATTCGCCGCGCCGCCCGGGCCGCCGCGCCGAGCCAGCGCATTTCAACTTCCGGAAGCGACGCGCGCTTCGTCCAGCGTTCGAGGCGCCAATACAGCCGGTCCTCCACGCGAGGCTTTTCAGCCGGGCCGACATCGCCGTGATGATTGGATCGCCAGGCAGTCGGCATCAAGCGTCCGAGGCGTGCCGCAACGCCGCCTGGCTCCCAACCCTTGACGCGGTGGATGACGGTTTCATCGCCGGCGTCTTTCAGGAGAGCCGGATCCATCAGCGGATAATGCAAGTGACCCGCCGTGAGGACGTGCGCCCTCCAGCCGTGCCGCGGCAAATACTTGGCAAATTTCAGGACGCGCTGCACGCCGCTGCCGCCAAAGGGCGGAAAATGATAGGCCACCAGGAGCATGTTTCGTAATGCCATCGATTAAACCAGATGATTGCGAACCAACTCGCGAACGCGCCAGGGCCAGGGGGATTCACGCAGGGATTTTTCGAGAACGCGAGCGAGGGTGCGCTTGACCCGCCAGCGCGCATTCGGGGTTCGATTTACTTGTCCCTCGCGGTTCATTCCGATGGTTCGCAGGGCGTGGCTCACCCCGGCTTCGACGTGTTCGAGCGAGGGCTGCCATCCGACTTCGTCGTAGATGCACGGCGTGCCGAGCGGGTTCCAGACGGTCTCGTATCGCTGACGGTTTGTAATGGCCATGCTCGTCCAGCGCGATTCGGGGCCGCTGCCCCAGACGTAATGCGGGCACTGACATAGACTTGCCAGGTGAAGCCCGCCGGTGGAGGCGCCGACCGCCAAGCGCGCCGTCGAGAATTGCTGGACCGCGCGATCCAGTCTCGGTTGTTGAAACGCGACACGAAGACCCCGCGATTCAAGCCGCCGGGCCAGTGAAATCCACCACTGCTCCGGCCGATTTCTCTCCGCGGCCTGCTCGCGCACGCGGGAAACGAGGACGATATCCGTGGTGATTTTTTGGGGTGTGCCAAGAGATACAAATCGCTGATGCGCGGCAGACGTCGGGTGCAGCGCCGATCGGAATCCCGGCATCAGCCAGTCCGCACCGGTCGAATCGATCGCGCACAAATCCAGTATCGTTTTCGTATGGCCGCGCACGGCACCTGCCAGTTCATCCGGGTCCATCGCCCTACCGTCAACGGTCAAACGATGATCGTCGTTGGCGACGCCGGGCCAGGGGACATTCGGCATCGGACAAAAGCGAACATTCCGGCGTTCAATCAAATCTCGATAGAGCGCGCGTCGATCCGGCGGGGCGCAGATGATCGCGCGGGCCGGCCGGCGACGTTCGATTTCCCACCGCACGCGGCCCTGCCAGTTCATCAACTCCCAGCCGAACTCGCCGACGTAGGGGGCGACGATCAGCGTGTCAGACTTCGGCATCGCGCGGCTCCTCGGGGCGGAGTACTTGGGCGTTGGCGGGCCACGATTCGATCATCTTTTCGAATTCGAGCTGAGATTCGCATGGCGCGGGCTTGCGACTCAGATCGCGCGGATCGACGACGCCCGCATTGACGCGTCGCCGCATATCGACGATGGCACGGTGGCCGGTCTCGACCGCGAGCCGCCGCGTGGTGTCGTCGTAGTGACGCTTCAGGCCAAAGGGGTACGCGAAGGCGATCGGCGGACGGCCGGTGATTTCCTGCAGGCGGCGCCTGGCGATGCCGATCTCGGCCATTTGGCGGGCCGTCGAAAGCGCCGAGAGCACCGGATGCGTATCGGTATGATTGCCGAATTCCACGAAGTCGGGGTCGGTGCGGGCCATGTCTTCGGGGGATACGTACAGCTTGTGCTCGAAGGCCAATTCGGGACCGCTCGTGCCGATGCTTTTTAGCGCATCTTCCAGTAGAAGCGGAATCGCGGCCGTGTAGTTCTGGCGGACGTAGTCGTGCAACGTGTCGCCGTGATTCTGGTTCGTCCAACCGTGCTTTTTGAGCAGCGACCAAACCGGGTCCGCGTGCCCTTCCGATTCGAGCCAGGCCAGCTTGTGTTGCCAGAGCAAATCGCGATTGCCAATCGTCGACGTCACCGGAAAGACCGTCATCGGAAGGCGGCGGCGATACAGGATCGGCATCGCCTTTGAGAGGCAGTCGGCGTAGCCGTCGTCAAACGTGAGGACCACGGCGCGGCGCGCCTTTTCGCCGCGCTCGAGTGACTCGACCAACTCGCGCATTGAAATGACGTGGTAATGCCTTGCGAGATAATCAATTTCCCGCTCGAAATCCTCCGGATCGTG
>DATMEE010000305.1:0-7049 GCA_035557035.1 Phycisphaerae bacterium | reverse complement strand
AGCCCCAACCGTAAGGGAGGGGTTACCGCGGAATTAAGCCAACCGGATATCTGGCACCGACCGCTTCCTGACGGGCGCGGCTCTGTTAAGAATTACGAAGCATGGCATCTGAACTCGATACATTCACCGCCGCTGCCCAGGTCTACGCCGAGAGTCTGCTTTCGCTGGCCACCGAGGCCGGCAAGGCCGACGAGATCGGGCAGGAACTGGCGGAGTTGAAGGAACTCTGGCAGCGGGAGCCGGCGTTCGCCAATCTCATGCGCTCCGCGGCCATCGATGACGATGCCCGTCGCGAAGCCATCAAGAAGGCGTTCGGCGGCGGGCGGGTCAGTCCGCTGGTGCTCAATACCATGCTGGTGCTGAACGATCATCGCCGTTCGATGATCCTGCCGATGCTTTGCGACGCTTATCGCCGGAAGCTCGACGCGGCGCACGGCCGGCGCGACGCGTTCGTGACGACGGCCGCCCCGCTCAACGAGCAGCAGCGCGAAACGGTGCGAACGCAGGTCAAGCGGCTGACGAATCAGGACGCCATCCTCGTCGAGAAGGTCGATCCGGAAGTGCTCGGCGGCATCCGCATTCAGGTGGGCGACCGGCTTTACGACATGACCGTATCGCGGCGGCTTCGCGACCTGCGCGCTCAGCTTCTGGCGTCATCGGACAGGCACCTGCGCGCAGGCATGTCCCGCTTCGTGACGGAATAATTCAAGGAACGCTTCATGAAGATTCAGGTTGATGAAATCACGTCGGTCATCCGGCAGGAAATCGCCCAGTATTCTGACCAGCTCGAGGCGGCCGAAGTGGGCCGCGTCATCGCGGTTGGCGACGGCGTGACGCAGATTTACGGCCTGTCGAACGCGATGGCCGGCGAAATGATCGAGTACGCGAACGGCGCGATCGGCCAGGTGATGAACCTGGAGGAAAACTCGGTCGGCGCGGTTGTTCTCGGCGACTATCTCGGCATCAAGGAAGGCGACGTGGTCAAGTCCACGAAGCGCCTTCTTAGCGTGCCAGTGGGCGATGCGATGATCGGCCGCGTGGTCGATCCGCTGGGCCGGCCGCTGGATGCGAAGGGACCGATCAAGAGCAGCCAGACGTGGCCGCTGGAGTACAACGCGCCGGGCATCGCCGAGCGCCAGCCGGTCAAGGAGCCGCTGCAGACGGGCATCAAGGCGATCGACGCGATGATTCCGATCGGCCGCGGCCAGCGCGAGCTGATCATCGGCGACCGCAAGACGGGCAAGACGGCGATCGCGATCGACACGATCTTGAACCAGAAGGACTCGGGCGTTATCTGCGTTTATGTCGCGATCGGTCTGAAGGAATCGACGGTCGCGAGCGTCGTTGAGAAGCTGCGCGAGCAGGGCGCGATGGATTACACCATCGTCGTCACAGCGGCGAGCAGCGACCCTGCCCCGCTGCAATACATCGCGCCGTACTCCGGCTGCGCGATGGCCGAGTTCTTCATGTACACCCAGGGCAAGGCGACGCTGTGCATCTATGACGACCTGTCGAAGCAGGCCCAGGCCTATCGGCAGCTTTCGCTGCTGCTGCGGCGGCCGCCGGGTCGCGAGGCCTATCCGGGCGACGTGTTTTATTTGCACAGCCGCCTGCTGGAGCGCTCGTGCAAGCTGGCGGAGCGCTACGCGATCGTGCCGCAGGGCCAGCCGTACAAGGCGGGTGGTGTCAATAACAAGACATACATCGGCGTGCCGGGGAGCCACGAGTCGGCTAACGACGTGAAGAATCACGCCGGCCACGTCGTCGCGAAGGACCCGACCTCCGGCGGATCGCTAACCGCCCTGCCGGTCATCGAGACGCTGGAAGGCGAAGTGTCGGCGTACATTCCGACCAACGTGATTTCCATCACCGACGGGCAGATTTATCTTGAGCCTGACCTGTTCTTCGCGGGCGTGCGGCCGGCGATCAACGTCGGCATCTCGGTCAGCCGCGTCGGCGGCAATGCTCAGATCAAGGCGATGAAAAAAATCGCCGGCTCGCTGCGTCTCGACCTCGCGTCCTATCGCGAGCTTGAGGCGTTTGCACAGCTCGGCACGGAACTCGACGCGGCCACGCAGCGGCAGTTGGATCGCGGGGCGCGCATGGTGGAGCTGCTCAAGCAGGGGCAATACCGGCCATTCAAGGTCATCGATCAGGTCATCAGCATCTTCGCGGGCAGCAAGGGTTATCTCGACGATCTGCCCATCGCCAGCGTCGGGCGGTTCGAGACTGAATTGCTCAAGACCGTGCGCGATGAGTATCCAGAGGTTTACAAGGATCTGGATCAGAGGCGCGAGCTGACCGCCGATATTGATGCAAAATTGAACGACATCATCGCGAAGTTCAAGAGCCGGTTTACGGCCGGCGCCGGAAAAGAGAAAGCAAAAGTCGGCGTCTAATACACGGTCGAGCCCCCTTCGCGATGGGCGCGCGGGACGTCCGAACGCGCCGCAGGTTTTAGTGAGTAGCGGCGGACAAATCCGACTCGTTAGAAAAAGAAGAAATGGCAAACGCACGACATATCGTGAAGCGGCGGAAAGCGGTCAGCAACATCCGCAAGATCACCAAGACGATGCAGCTCATTGCCACCGCGCGCTTTCAGCAGGCCTTCAATCGGGCGATGGCGACCAAGCCGTACACTCGGAAGATCACGCAGCTCGTTGCCGAGCTTGCGCAGGCCGCGGAGGGGCAGATCGACCATCCGCTGATGAAGAACAACGCCTCGCCGCGGGACGTGGTGCTGGTGCTCACGTCGAATCGCGGCCTGTGCGGCGGGTACAACGCCAACGTGCTGCGCAAGGCGATCGAGCATCTGAACAACCATCGCGACCGGCAGAACGAGGTACACGTCGTCGGGAAAAAGGGCATCGCCTATTTCAAGTTTCTCGGCCGCCCCATCGATCGCGCGATCACGGCGATCGACGACCGGCCGCGATTCGAACAGGTCGAGCCGCTGGCGACGGAGTTCATGCAGCGCTACGAAGCGGGTGAGATCGGCAATGTGTACGTCGTCTACATGCGGTTCATCACTGCGGGGCGACAGGTGCCGGACATCATGCACCTGCTGCCGTTGACGAAAGAGGCGGCAGGCGTGGCGGTCCCTGCGACCGCTCAAGCGACAGGTCCAAAAGCGGAGGTGCTGTACGATTTTTCGCCCGACCCCGTCGAGCTGTTCAAAAAGCTGCTGCCGCAGACCGTCAAAGTGCGCCTGTATCAGTGTTTTACAGACGCGGCAGTCAGTGAACAGGTCGCGCGCATGGTGGCTATGAAGGCCGCAACAGATGCCGCCGGCGACATGATTAAGTCGCTTTCAAGACGATACAATCGCGCCCGGCAGACGCAGATCACGATGGAATTGCTCGATATCGTCGGCGGCGCCGAGGCGCTGAAGTAATTGAGAATGTAGAATGAAGAATGTAGAAAGCGCGCCGAACGCACAGAAGAAATGGGCTGCTGCCATCGGGACGACTCCAAAGCGCCCCATCGATATTGCAGCGAGAACTTTTTCATTTGGCGTGCGAACATTCAAGATGACTCGGGCGTTGCCGAAGGATTTTGCGTCACAGGTCGTCGTTCGGCAACTGGCTCGCTCCGGGATGAGTATTGGCGCGAATGTTGAAGAGGCCCAGGCGTCCCAATCGAAAGTTGATTTTGCGCGGCGAATGAACATTGCATTGAACGAGGCACGCGAATCGCATTATTGGCTTCGCCTTATTCGGGAAACCAAGCTGGTTCCGGCGCCTCGACTGGATTCCATAATCGACGAAGCGAACGAGTTGGTGAGCATTCTCACAACAATCGTAAAGAAAAGTAGAAGCGGAATTGAAAGCATGCGACGCTTAAGGGCGTGATTCTTTCTACATTCTACATTCTACATTCTCAATTACTCTCCGGAGGATCGAATGGTTGCAACCACGAATCGCACAACTGGCAGAGTCACTCAGGTCATCGGCTCGACACTCGACGCCGAGTATCCCGAGGGGCATTTGCCTGCCTTGTATAACGCCCTCGAAGTCCAGGTCGAGCGCGCCGTCGGGGTCACTACCCAAAAGGAGCGCCTTGTATGCGAGGTTGCCAGTCACTTGGGCGGCGGGCGCGTTCGCGCGGTCGCCCTGGGCAGCACCGACGGTCTGCGGCGCGGGATCGACATCATCGACACCGGCGCGCCGGTGGCCGTGCCGGTGGGGAATGAGGTGCTCGGCCGCGTATTCAATCTGCTGGGCGACCCGATCGATGGCCGCGGGCCGGTCAACACGAAGGATCGCCGGCCGATTCATCGCCTGCCGGCCGAATTCGCGGAGTTGACGCCCAAGACCGAAATCCTGATCACGGGCATCAAGGTCGTCGACCTGCTCGCGCCGTTTGTTCGCGGCGGTAAGACCGGCCTGTTCGGTGGAGCGGGCCTGGGCAAGACGGTCATCATTCAGGAGATGATCGCCCGCATCGCTCGCGAACATTCCGGATATTCCGTCTTTGCCGGCGTCGGCGAGCGCACGCGCGAGGGCAACGACCTCTGGCTCGAAATGCAGGAGGCCGAATTCAAGGACACCAGCGGCAAGACCAAAAAGGTCATCGAGCACACCGCGATGGTCTTCGGCCAGATGAACGAGCCGCCTGGCGCCCGGCTTCGTGTCGCCCTGTCGGCACTCACGATGGCGGAGTATTTTCGCGACGAGTCCGGAGCGGACACGATGCTCTTCGTCGATAACATCTTCCGATTCAGCCAGGCGGGTTCGGAAGTCTCGGCGCTTCTGGGCCGCATGCCCAGCGCCGTCGGTTATCAGCCGACGCTCGCGACGGAGATGGGCGAGCTGCAGGAGCGCATCACGTCCACCACCAAGGGCGCGGTCACATCGGTGCAGGCGGTGTATGTCCCCGCCGACGACTTGACCGACCCGGCGCCGGCGACGGCGTTTACGCACCTTGATTCGTTCATCGTTCTGGCCCGTTCGATTTCGGAAAAGGGCATTTACCCCGCCATCGATCCGCTGGCATCGTCGAGCCGCATTCTCGACGCCCAATACGTCGGGCAGCGTCACTACGACGTCGCCCAGCGGGTGCAGAAGATTCTGCAGCGATATCGCGACCTGCAGGACATCATCGCCATTCTCGGCGTCGAGGAACTCAGCGAAGAGGACAAACTCATCGTCGCTCGCGCTCGAAAGATCGAGCGATTCCTCTCGCAGCCCTTCTACGTGGCCGAGCAGTTCACCGGCTTCCCCGGCAACTACACACAGCTTGAGGACACGATTCGCAGCTTCGAGGAAATCTGCGACGGCAAGCACGACGCCCTGCCGGAGCAGGCGTTCATGTACGTCGGCAATGTGGACGAGGCGGCGGCCAAGGCGAAGAAGCTGGCGGCGGGATAAGCCCACCCTCCGAGCGTCAATCGACACTCTCAGTCTGGGTCCGAGATTGCTCGCCCGGCCAAGTTATTGTCACCTTCCAATCCGGGCTGGTGCCCCTGCGCGGTTAATTCCCCCCTGACGCGTGTTCTTTTCTTACGCACTGGTCGAGCCGATTTTATCCCAGGAATTCGCGTCAATCGCCGCGCCCCGCCGGCGAGCGGTGCGCGATTGTCGAGGGGATGGCCGCAACCGATGCGCGCGTGGTCTCGAAAGAACATTTGGGAGAGAACGCCACGGCGGCTGAAGTCGGCACTGGCCGGCGTGCTGAAGCATATCCCGACGTCCTGGCTGCTCGGGCGTCGCTTCCGGCGCGAGCTTGCATTTGTGCGGCGCGCCCAGTGGTGGGATGAACGGCAGGTTCGAGCGTTTCAGACAGACCGGCTCAGGCGGATTATTTCTCTGGCGATCCATCGGTCGCCGTTTTATCGGCAATACTATGGAGATTTGGGGGTCGATCTTGAGCGGGCTGCGGCCTTTCGATCCATCGACGAGCTGGAATCACTGCCCCTGATGGACCGCGAGACGCTTCGCGCGAACGCGGAGGCGATGTGTACGCTCGACCCAAAGAGCAAACACGTCGACTACATTTCCACCGGCGGATCGAGCGGAGTGCCCATCGGCTTTTTTATGGGAGCCGATCGTTCGGCGATTGAATATGCGCATCTGGTGGCGAGCTGGGAACGAGCCGGGTACTCACTGGACACGCCTCAGGCTGTCTTTCGAGGACAGCAGGTCTCCGCGGACCGCGACGGGCTTTATCACGAAAGCGATCCGATTCTGCGCCGCCATTATTACAGCACGTTTCATATGAATGACGAGCAAATGGCTCGCTATTTATCACATCTCGCCACCATCGGTCCGTGTTTTCTGCATGTCTATCCCTCCTCTGTCGCGGCACTGACGCGGTTTATCCGCCGAAACAATGCCGCGGCGCCCAGCAATGTTCGGGGAATACTGGCGGGTTCGGAGATTGTATATCCGGACCAGCGCGCCACGGATGAGCGAGTTTGGGGGGCGCGTTACTTTTCGTGGTACGGCCACAGCGAGAAACTTGTCTTGGCCGCTGAATGCGAGCATTCGACGGATGATCACGTCTGGCCAACCTACGGATACATGGAAATTATCGATGAGAATGACCGGCCGGTAACGACGCCGGGCGAGCGCGGCGAAATCGTAGGCACCGGTTTTATCAACACGGTCATGCCGCTGATTCGCTATCGGACGGGCGATTATGCGACATACGTGGGCGATTCCTGTCCGCAGTGCGGCAGGCGGCATACGATCATTCGAGAGGTCCAGGGGCACCGCACGCAGGAGCTGCTCGTCGCGGCCGACGGGAGCCTGATACCGTGGACCGCTTTGAACATGCACGACGACACCTTTGACCGGGTGCGCCAGTTTCAGTTTCGCCAGGCGCAGGCCGGGCAGGCGACGCTTTTGATCGTGGCCGGCGATGGATTCGGCGACGCCGACGTGCGGCGAATTCGCAGCAGACTGCACCGCAAGCTAAGCGGGCGAATCGATTTCGACATCGCTTTTTTGGATGCCATTACGTTGACGCCTCGCGGCAAGAGCGTCTTTGTCGATCAGCGGATGGATTTGAATCCGCTTTTGAACGGAGAGGCGATTCGCATCGGATCA
>DATMEE010000304.1:0-3494 GCA_035557035.1 Phycisphaerae bacterium | reverse complement strand
CTCGGCCAGCAAATCACCATCTCAGCGCGTACGCACACGGTCATCGGTGTAATGCCGCCGGGCTGGAAATTTCCGATCGAAGACGAGCACATTGAATACGTGGTACCGCTCCAGTATCTCGTTCCCACGGCGTTGACCAATCGTGGCTCGCATTTTCTCAGCGTGGTTGGCCGGTTGAAGCCGGGCGCGCAGATCAACCAGGCGGAAGCAGAATTGAGCGCCATCGCCGGCCGGCTCTCGAAACAGTATCCCGACACAAACCTCAATTTTACCGGCGTCGCTGTCGTGACGCTGCACAACGACGTCGTCGGCAACGTGCGTCCGGCGCTGATGGTTATGCTGGGCGCGGTCGCGCTCGTCCTCCTGATCGCCTGCGCTAACGTGGCCAACCTCCTTCTCGCGCGCGCTGCGTCGCGCGGCCGCGAAATCGCGATCCGCACCGCACTCGGCGCCAGTCGGCTGCGCGTCGTTCGGCAGTTGCTTTGTGAAAGCTTTCTCCTCGCGCTCATGGGCGGCACGGCGGGTCTGTTGCTGGCCGTGTGGGGCGTCGACCTTCTGAGCGCCGCCGGTCCTCAGGGTCTTCCCCACATCGCGCAGGTCAAAGTGAATTTCACCGTTTGCGCCTTCACCTTCATTCTCGCCATTGGCAGCACCCTGTTGTTCGGACTCATTCCCGCGCTTCAGGTTTCGCGGCCGAACGTGAATGAATCCCTCCAGCAAGGCGCGAAAGGATCCACCGGCGGGTTGCACACCAATCGGCTGCGCGCCTTCCTGGTCGTCTCCCAGGTTTCGCTCTCGCTTCTGCTGCTCGCGGGCGCCGGGCTCTTGATCAAGAGCTTCCTTAATCTTCGCGCGACCGACCCCGGATTCGATCCGGTGCGGCTCCTGACCCTTCAAATCAATCTGCCCCGTGCGCGTTATCCCGATTTGGATCAGCAAGTGCGCGCGCACGACGCGATCATGGAAAAACTCGCCGTCATTCCCGGCGTGGAATCCGCCGGCGGAGTGAACCCTCTGCCACTCGGCGGGAATATCCGAAACCAATCGTTCATGGTCAGCGGCGCCGCGCCGTTGCCGCGAGGAAACCATCCCGGCGGCGGCTATCTCATCGTCAAACCGGAATACTTTAAGGCGATGAAAATCCCCGTGCGACAAGGCCGCACCTTCAATCGCACCGACACCAAGGATTCGCCCCTGGTGGTCATGATCAACGAAGCGTTCGCGCGCAAATATTTTCCAGACCGGAATCCCATCGGCCAGCAGGTCATGATCGATCGCCCGGAGAATCAAGCGCCGCCTTGTGAAGTGGTGGGAGTGGTCGGAAATTCGCGGCATGACTCGCTCGCCGAGCCGCCCGGGCCGGAACTGTATGTGCCGTTCGCGCAGGATCCGACCCGCAGCCTCGACGTCGTCCTGCGCGTTTCGTCCACCAATCTTGTCGGGCTGCAAGCCGATGTGAAACGCGCCGTCCACGAAGTCGACAAAGACCTCTTCGTCCCGCGGCTCGAGCCGATGACGACCTTCCTCTCGTCCCAATTAGCGCAGCCGCGGTTCAATATGATGCTGCTCGCCGTCTTCGCCGGCGTGGCGATGATTCTCGCGGCCATCGGGATCTACGGAGTGATTTCGTACAGCGTAACGCAACGCACGAGAGAAATCGGGATTCGCATGGCCCTCGGCGCGCAGAAAACCCAGATGCTCGGCATGGTCTTGCGGCAGAGTCTCACGCTTGTCGTAATCGGAATCGTGCTCGGCTTCGTGGTCGCCCTCGCCGCCACGCGGGTGATGGCCACATTGCTTTATGGTGTTGGGGCCAACGATATTTCGACCTTCGCGATCGTGATTTTCCTTCTGAGCACTGCGGCGTTGCTGGCGAGTTACATCCCGGCCCGGCGCGCCATGAAGGTCGATCCGATGGTGGCGCTTCGTTATGAATGAATTTTCAAGGAGGGGCGGTTTGAAACCGCCCGCCTTTAAAATCGGCGGTTGCAAACCGCCGCTCCTTGGTTGCTTCCCGTAGATCGCCGCTCAAGGCGCCTCACGCTCGCCGCACGGCGGACGGTCTCGTAGATCAACCACCTGCTCGCAGCGCGTTTATTTAAGACCGCGAGCCGCCACCTACCGATATCGGAAAGATTTCGCTGGACAAGGCCCTCGGGCCACCCATACTCCGCGTCCCCTGGCCGGTTACTCCAACCCCCAAGACCATCCTCGAAGCGGACCCAAGGCAGGAATAGTGCGCAGGCTGTATCGGCCGATTCGCGCATCCCATAAGCGGCAGTCTCTTGCTCGCTTCTCTTAACCCTATGACCCCCCCAACAAATCCTATGAACACAAAACAGTTCTTCTCAGCCTTCCTCGCGGCGGTATTTGCCGTGATTTGCTTCCCGGCAGAAAAAGTCTCCGCCCAGGGCCAGGACGGAAACTTCTCCCACACTCCGATCGACATGGTGGTCAATGCCGGCACCAGCGAAGAGAGATGGGCAACTAGTCACTTCGGTATCGTGGGGCCGATTGGGCTTCGTCCCGATGAGCAGATCGCAATTACCCTTATTGCTTCAAACACGAACCGCGGTTACCTCGTGGGCATCGCTCCTCTGGATGGCGGAGCGCTTTTGGGTGCCGAAGATCTCGTCGTGGCCGAGGACGGCACGATCAACTTCACCTTCCAGGGTGGAAACACACCCGGGATTTATCGCGTGGTAGTCGCCATCGGAGCCGAGCAGTACCAGCTCCGGCTCTATGTGGCCCGCCCCGAGGAGATACCGGCGATCTGTCCCTAACCGAATTACCGCCCTATGAAAAAACTTATCTGGCCTTTATCGCTCGCACTCCTGCTTTGTTTATTTGTCCCCCGGTCGTCTCGAGGCGACGCCAGCATCGGAAACAACAATCCCACCGGGGTCACGGGAGAATTCAACGGCAGTATTACCACCGGCGGGTCGTACGATCCTTACACGGGAAACGCCAAGCGTTTTGTGGATGACTTGACCGTGACCGGCAGCATCGGCGCGTATCCACTAAAATGGACGCGGATTCTGAACACCCGCGGGATTAGTGGGCCGTTCGGAGACGGCGGCGGCTGGAGTCACAACTACATTTGGGGCCTGGGCATCAGCACCCCGAGCCCGAACCCGCCCCCTTGTGGCGCGCCCCCACCGCCGCCGGCTGGCACCGTTTATTATCCGGACGGCCGGGAAGTGATGTTCTATCGCGAATTTGACTCCTCGGGGTTGGAAATCTGGGAGCAAGCCCATTTGGGTGAGCCGATGGGAGACCGGCTTGTGCACATAGCGAACACCACCGACTACGATCTAAAGCTGAAGGACGGCGGCAGGGTGGAGTTTCGCACCGTCCTTGGGCGCGCTCAGGTCGCCAAATACATCGTGGACCCGTACGGCCAGGTCACGACCCTGGATTACATTACTGTCGGCTCTCCGCCCCACCTCATGGTGAAAAAGATAACTGAACCGGGGGGCCGCTATTTGTGGATC
>DATMEE010000303.1:0-10922 GCA_035557035.1 Phycisphaerae bacterium | reverse complement strand
GGCGAGCTTCGCGACTTCTTCGAGATCCTGCAGCTCGACCCAGAGGCTGGAGGGGTATTCGAGGAAGATCAGCTTTGTGCTCGGCTTGAGGGCCTGCTCGAAGTGCTCGATCTCGGTGCCGCGGACGAAGGTGGTTTCGATGCCGAATTTGGGCAGGTAGTCGGTGAGGAGCCGGCGCGTCGGGCCGTACACGGTTTCGATGGTGACGATGTGATCGCCGGCCTTTACGCAGGAGAGGATGGCGGCGGAGATGGCGGCCATGCCGGAGCCGAAGGCGCGGGCGGCCTCGGCTTTTTCGAGCGCGGCGATTTTGCGTTCGAGGATGTCGGTGGTGGGATTGGCGACGCGGGTGTAGTCGAAGCGCTCGGCGGCCGGGCCGTTGCGGGCGTCGAAGGATTCGGCGTCGGGATAGGCGAAGGTGGAGTTCTGGAAGAGGGGCGGAGCGACGGCGCCCTCGTAGCGTTCGCGGTTTTCGGCGAAGTGCATGCAGAGGGTTTCGAAGCCGGGTTCTTTGTTCAATGACAAAATCGTCACCTCAGTTTTTCGGTACCGCCGCTTGACTTCCGCCGCGCAGATAGACAAAATGTCTATGTGCGGGTAATCAGCCTCAAGCTGCTGCGAGAGTTCTGGGGCCGTTATCCCGATTCGGCTGAGCCTATGCACCAATGGTACAAGGTTGCGTCCAAAGCGTCCTGGAGGAATTTGCCTGACGTGCGTCGCACTTATCCGCATGCCGATGGCGTCAGAACCAGACGGGGTGAGACGTTGACAGTGTTCAACATAAGCGGAAACAAGTACCGGTTGGTCGTTCGCATTCGTTACGACTTTCAACTCGTGAGCGTTCGGCATGTGCTGACGCATCGCGAATATGATTCAGGTGTCTGGAAGGAATGAAAGCATGTCGTTGCTGACCCCTGGAAAGCGGCCTCGATCGCTTCCGAGTGAATTTGGTGACCTCGTGGGCGTGATGCCGCCGCGAGCCATCATGGACGATACCCAGTATGAAGACGTGTTGGACATGATCGATCAGTTGATGCGCATACGCAGATTGTCGCGGGGCCAGGCTGCATATCTCGAAACACTGGTGCAACTCGTCCAGGCGTATGAGGCGTCGCGTCATGCGATTGACACTTCCGGCATCACGGGCCTGGATGCCCTGAAGCACCTCGTCGCTGAAAACCACATGACGGCGGCCGACCTCGCCATGGTGCTGGGGGTTCATGTGAGCATGGGGTCGAAAATTCTAAAGGGCGAGCGGGCGTTGACGGTCGGCCACGTGAAAGCACTTGCGGCAAGATTCAAGGTAAGTCCCGAAGTTTTTCTTGACTGACGCCGCCACGGCGCCTCGATTGGGAATCGATTCGGCTTCCTCTGGGATCTTCTGTCATGCTGCGCAATCTGAGACTTAAGCTTGCGTATGACGGCACGCTGTTCCACGGGTGGCAGTTTCAGCCGGGGATGCGGACGGTGCAGGCGTGCCTGGAGCAGGCCCTGCGGCGGACGGTGCGGCACCGGGTCGGGGTGGTGGGGTGCAGCCGGACGGATTCGGGGGTTCATGCCGTCGGCTACGTCGCGAACTTTTTCACGTAGTCGACGGTCAAGGACATCGCCATTTTTCGCAGCGCCGGGTCGCGCATGCCCAAAGACATGTCGCTGATCGAGCTGGCCGAAGTCCCGTTGACGTTTCATGCCACCAAATCGGCACTTTCCAAGCAGTATCGGTATCGCATTCATAACGCGCCTGGCCGGCCGGTGGAGAATCTGACGCAGAATTATTCTTATCACTGTTGGCAGGCTTTGGACATGGACGCGATGCGCGAGGCGGCGTCGCATTGGACCGGCGAGCATGATTTTACCTCGTTCGCCTCGGCAGGGAACGCGCGAGAGTCGAACGTGCGGACGATCTTCTCGATTGTGATGAACCGGGTCGGTCCGGAGATTCAGATTGATATTGAGGGGGACGGGTTTTTGTACAAGCAGGTGCGCAACATGGTCGGCACCCTGTGCGAGATTGGGCGGGGCAAGTGGACGCTTGATGATGCGAAGCGCATTCTCGATGCGCGCGATCGCACCGTGGCCGGACCGACGGCGCCGGCGCGTGGGCTGTGCCTGCAATGGGTGCGGTATGACATGGCGAACCTGCCGCCTCCGACGGCGGAGATGCTGGAGCGGGCAGCGCGGGCGCAGCCGCCGGCGGGCGAGGCGAAGTATCTGGTGGATCAACTGCCGCTGGAGTCGGCGCCGACGGCGGGGGAGGCGGCGGGCGAGGAGGAGCCGTGCGCGTGATGATCGCGAGACGAATCGAATGGGATTCGGTTCATAAACCCGAAAGGGGAATTGCCGCAACCCCGGTTGGGGTTGAAGCGCTCTTTTCTTTGTGTACCCCAGGGTAGTCGCTGCTGCGACAACCCTGGGCTGGAGGACGGAACGCCGTTGGCGTAACAAACTTCAAGATATGAAGTGCGTAACGATCGTGCGTTCTCCTCAGGATGACGGGTGTCGGCTATTCTTCGGCGATGCGGATTGTGCATGTTATTACGCGACTGATCATTGGGGGGGCGCAGGAGAACACTGTTTTGTCGTGCGAAGGGCTGGCGGCGCGGGGGCATGAAGTGTGTCTTTTGACGGGGCCGACGGTTGGGCCGGAGGGGTCGCTGGTTGAGCGTGCCAGGCGGGGGGCATATGCATATGAAGAGCTGCCGGACCTGGTGCGCCGGATCAGCCCGCTGCGGGACGGGCGAGCTGCACTCGCCATGAAGCGGTTCTTCGAGACGATCCGGCCGGAGGTCGTGCATACGCACTCCAGCAAGGCGGGGGTGCTAGGGCGGCTGGCGGCTCATTGGGCGGGCGTGCCGATCATTGTGCACACCATTCATGGGATGAGCTTCAATCGGACGCAGCCGCCGTGGGTTCAGGCGGCGTATCGCTGGGCCGAGCGATTGTGCGCGGAAATGTCGCACGCGATCGTGGGGGTGGCGGATGCGATGACGGAGCAGGCGCTGGCGGCGGGAATCGGGAGAGCGGATCAATACGTGACGATCCGTAGCGGGATGGAGACGGAGCAGTTCGATCCAGATTTGTATGATGCTCAAGCGATGCGTGCTTCGTGGGGCGTCGGCCCGGAGGAGATCGTGGTCGGCACGGTGGCGCGGTTGTTCGAGAACAAGGGATATGAGGCGATGATCGAGGTCATCGACCTGGCAGCGCGGCGGGACGGGCGGCTGCGTTTCGTGTGGGTCGGCGACGGGGCGCATCGGCCGCGCTATGAAGCGGAGCTGTCGCGGCGAGGACTGCGCGATCGGGTGGTGATGACCGGTCTGCTGCCGCCTGCGGAGATGCCGCGGGTGATGGCGGGGTTCGATATATTGGCTCACGCGTCGCGATGGGAGGGGCTGCCGCGTGCCGTCGTTCAGGCACTCATCATGGGCAGGCCGGCGGTGAGCTTCGCCATCGACGGGGCGCCGGAGGTGGTCATACCGGGGGAGACGGGCGAACTGGTGGGGCTGGGAGATGTCTCCGGATTTGCCGAGAGCATTGTGGCGCTGGCGGGGAGCAGCGCGCGGCGCGCGGCATACGGGCGAAATGGACGGCGGCTGTGGCTTCGGGCATTCTCCGCGGAGAAGATGGTAGACGAGTTGGATGTGCTTTACGCGCGGCTTGCGGCCGCGAGGCGCGAGCGAGTTTGAACGGAAGGCGGTATGCCGGACGGAATTGAAGAAAAGGCGATCGACACGGTCGAGCTGCACCGCATGTCGTTCGGCGAGCACCTGGAGGAGCTGCGCACGCGGGTGATTCGGGCGCTGCTGGGTCTCGTCGCCAGCGGCGTGCTGTGTTATTACTTCGGTGAAGTCATCATTGAGACACTGACCGCGCCGTACTACGTGGCGATGCGCGATCTGGGGTTCGAGCCGCAGATGGTGCAGCTCAACCCGACCGAGTCGTTTCTGGAGTATTTCAAGATTTCGCTGGAATTCGGGCTGGTGCTGGCGGCGCCGTGGGTGCTCTACCAGCTCTGGCAATTCGTAGCGGCGGGGCTGTATCCGCACGAGAAGCGGCTGGTGCGTCTGTTTGCGCCGGTGTCGATGGCGCTGTTTGTGATCGGCGCATCCTTCATGGTCGTTGTCGTGCTGACGGGCCTGATGCACTTTCTCATCGGCTTTTCGAAGAGCTTTCCGCTGCCGAGCGAGGACAATTTGCTGGTGCGGATGTTGCAGGACACGCCGGAGATTCAAGTGCCGGCCACGCAGCCTGGCGGAGTGTCGCTGCAGATCCCTGTTGTGACGGAGTCGCCGAGCGACCCGGCGCCGGGATCGATCTGGTTCAACGAACGGTCACGCAAGCTCTACGTCCGGGGCGTCGGCGCCCTGTACGAACAGTCGCTGGTCAAGAGCAGCGCGTCACAGTTCGTGCAGCCGTTTTTCAGCATCTCAGAGTATCTTGGGTTCGTCGTGAATCTGGCCCTCGCGTTTGGTCTGGGGTTTCAGATCCCGATCGTCGTCGTGTTTCTCATCATGCTCGACATCGTGCCCTCGGCGCGGATGTCGGCGGCGCGGAAGTACATCATACTGGCCATCGCGATCGGCGCCGCGGTGCTGACGCCGTCACCGGACATCGGGACGATGCTGCTGTTGATGGTGCCGATGATATTGCTCTTCGAGATGGGTCTGGTCGTGGGCAGGGTCATGTCGCGCCGACGAGCCGGCGCGTCGTGAAGAACGGTCCGCCTTTTTGCCCGCGAACTCGACAAGGGCACGATTCGGCGAAATAATGAGGAATTCCGCTTCGCGCCGGTTCGCCGGCGGCAGGGGTGGGGAGAGGTGTCCGAGTGGCTGAAGGAGACGGTTTTGAAAACCGTTGAGGTCGCAAGGCCTCCGGGGGTTCGAATCCCTCCCTCTCCGATTTTTAGATGTTTTCGTCGAGTCCTTGAAGCGACAAACTCGGGGGTGAGGTGCGCGCCCGGGTCAGGATGACGCCTCTCACGGGACATAACACGCTTATCGTGATCTGGTTTATACGCTTCCGGGCCGGTTGCAGAAGCATCGCCCCATCATTCATCGGAAGGCGCATCTTTCGCGCCCGAAACCAGTTACGAGCCAAATCAGATTCGCGATCGCCATCGAAATAGAATTCGCCGAGAGGCGTCAGGTTATGTCGAGTAGACGCATCCAATCAGCAAGCCGGCCGGCCGCATTTCATGCAATTTCTCTGAATTCAATTCCGCTCCGCTCCGGAGGTGCCATAGGCGGGGCATCATGGAACTCAAAGAGAAAGGCTTGACTCATGAAAACACCATCCCGCGTTCTATTGATTTCACTGTCCCTGTTGATGGCCGCGTGTGTTCCCGCGGTCATCGCGCAGCATCGGGGCCATGGCCCGCGGCATCACGGGTACCGCCATCACTATTCGCCCTACCGACACCACGGGTTTCGTCATTACCCGCGCGGCGGTCACCGCTACTACCATCACAACCGCGGCTACTATCCCTACAGCGCTCGGCGCTACTACCCTCGCAGCTACTACTATCCGTACGGTGGACATGGCTACTACCGCCACGGCTATTACCCCGAGGGGCACTATCCGCGCTTCTATTACCACTCGCGCGGACATCACCATCATCGGCACACCTATCGGCCCCTGTACAAGCATCATTGAATAAAGACTACACAGGAGACTTCTCATGAAGCGTTTTCAACTTCAACGGCCGCTCACACTTCGATCGCGGGCGATGCTTGCGGCAGCGATCTGCCCGGCAGTGATGATTGCGACGATTGCATCGCTGGACGCCAGACAACCGGCGGATCAAACAAAAGAGCAATCGCAGGTTGATGACGATGAACGGCTTATTTCATTGGTGCTGCTGCTTAGCGAGCCGCGCAAGGTTGACGAAGAAAAATTGATGGACGCCGTAAACAGGGCGGGCTGCATGCCGCGCGGGGGCGGCAAGGACAAGGCGGGATTCTGCGTGCCCAAGCCGCCCTATTGCATGATGATGCTCGACTGCGGGCGCGTCGTGGTGACCAACATCGCCGAGCCTTATTTCAGCGAGCCAGAGAAACTCGCGGCGGGAGTCAGGGACGAGAAGCTGGCGGAGGTGATCCGCAAGCATCGCGCGTGGATTTCCATCGACTGGGGCGAGGAAGAGGACGAAAAGTCGGACGTGAAGAACATTTATCAGCACATCGGCAAGATCGCCGTCGCCCTCGCCGGGCCGGAGACGCTGGCGATTTACAACCCCGACACGGACGGGCTGGTTGCTTATGACGACGCGCTGGCCAAGTCGCTGAAGGGCGACGATCCCCTCGAACGCTTCGTGAGCGCGCCGGCCATCATCGTGATCGACGATGCAGATTCGCAACTGAAGGCCGCACGGTCCGAGGCGAAGCAAAAGTGGCCGGAATTCGTGACGGCCTTTCGCGAAAAGCGCGGCGAGCAATTCGCGGTCAAGGGCCGGATCGTGGAAGGCGATAACGTCGAGTATCTGTGGCTCAACGTGACCAGCATCGATGACAGTCATGTGCATGGCACTCTGGCCAATGCCCCGGTTGATTTGGAGGGATTCAAGCTAGGCCAGGAGGTTCACATCATCATCGATGATGTAGGCGACTGGATTTACATCGGTCCTGACAAGGAACCGAAAGGCGCATTCACGCATCGGGTGCTGGAGGTCACGTCCAAGCCTTGAACCGGGCGGGTGCGAGCGGCGGATTTCGAGCGTGCCCCTGGCCTTGGTCGATCCTGTAATTCCCATCGGCCCACGCGTCGCGCACGACGGGCAGCTTTATTGACAAGACTCCCCCGCGAGCAGCGCATCCACGAAGCCCTGGATATCCAGCGTGTTGAACTGCTGGTCGTTGTTGAAGTCGCCGCGGCAGCAGGTCTGCGTTTCGCAGGCGTCGCCGATGCCGTCGGCGTCGCTGTCGGCTTGAGCCGGGTTGTACACGATCGGGCAGTTGTCGCACGTATTGGCGATGTCGTCATCGTCCTGATCCGGTGAGTCGGCATCGCAGCAGTCGCCGATTCCGTCCTCGTCGGAGTCGGCCTGGTCCGGGTTGGGGACGGTCACGCAGTTGTCGTCGGCGTCGGGCACGAGGTCGCCGTCGAAATCGCCGGGTAGTCCGAGGCCGAGAATCACGCGGACTTCATAGTTTCCCGCGGAAAAGCTGTAGGGCAGGACATCGACGTAATAGTCGCCGGCGGAGTTCTCGGGAACGTAGTAGAGCACGCGGGCCCATTGGCCGTCTTCCGTCGGCCCGCCACTCGACCAGCCCGTGAACCCCAGATAACTCGTCGCGTCGGGGGCGTACAGGTTTCCCCCGGCCAATCCGGCGTCGGGGCTTAACAGCGCCTTGACCTCGACCGCGTACACCCGCTGCGGAACGGTGGTAAACCTGAACCAGTCGTGATCGCTGCCCGCGCCGAAAACGCCGCTGATGGGCGTTCCGTCGGTCGTAAGCGGTGTCGCGGACGCGGCATCATCGCCATGCTCGTCGGCGGGCGTCGGCCCCAGGTCGGTGATGGTCAACTCGTATGAGCCGCCGGCATCGCCCGTTCCATATACCAATACGTAATACGTTCCGCCCGCGGCCGGCGCGCCATACACGAACCCCGTCCACGGGCCGTCGCCGTTCGGACCGCCGATTGAGTAGTCTGAAAAATCGAGTTGATAAGGGCCGTCGAAAAGGACCGTGGCGGCGTACGAGGAGGTTAGGTGAGTCAACGCACGAACCTGCACGCTGTAGAGATTCTCAGGAACCGCCACGAAGGAGAAATAGTCGTAATCTCCGGGATAGTCGATCACGCCATTCTGCACGGTCCCATCGACCGGCGCGGCCGTGGCCGCTGCCTGATAGCCGCTGTGGTCATCCGCCTGCGGCCCGCGATCGGTGACGCCCAGCGACAGGTGCCCGACCTCCACGCCGCTTGCCGAGACCGTTCGGAGATAATATGTGCCGGTCAACGGTGCGAAGAACCCATATTCGTTCGGAACCGCATAGCTCCACTGGGTCAGCACGGTCGCGCAGTCGGGGTCGATGAGTTCGACGCGCAGGTATGACAAGCCGGCAAGCAAGAACGTGGTCAGCTCGTAGCGATTGCCGGCATCGCATGCCAGGCTTAGCCAGTCCTCGTCCGTGCCCGGATCGATGATGATCGAGTTGACGACGCCGTCCGTGGGGATCGCGGTGGCCGCTCCGCAATTGTCGCCGTGCACATCGACCGCCCCTGAGGCGACGTCAGTCACGCGCACTTCGAAGGGTCCGTTGCCGTCCCCTGTGACTCGCACGTGGTAGTCGCCATCCGCTCCAGCGGGAATGTAATAACTCGCCGATACCCATTCGCCTTCCGGCCCGCCCGGCGGCGCGTACGACCATCCGGTTGCTGCCGGGCTGTAGATGCCTTGATAGATCTCTGCCCGCGCATAGGAGCCCTCGACGCTGGGCATCGCCCGCACTTCCATACGGTAGAGATGCTGTCCCGTACCGACGAACTGAAACCAGTCCTGATCACCGACATAGTGGGTCGTGCCAGAGAGGGCCGTGCCGTCCGTCGCAATCGGCGTCGCCCCCGGTTGGCGGCCGTTGTGGTCATCCACCGCCGCCCCCTGGTCGGTCAGGCCGAGTTCGACATAGCCCACATATGCGGAGCTGAGCGACGCGATCCGCACGTAGTACGTGTCGGTCGTGGGCGGCACGATGCTATGCTCATCCGGGTCGTAATAGCCCCAGTTAGCCAGAACGGTCGCACAATCTGGTGCGAGCACTTCGATCTGGTAGTAGAAGCTGGCAGAAGCGATGAAGGTGGTCGCCTCGTAACGGCTGCCGGCGACGGCGCTAAAGCTCAGCCAGTCTTCATCCGTGACGGGATCGACGATCGCCGCGACCGAGGTTCCATCTGCGGTCATGGCGGTGGCCGTTGCACAGGTATCGCCGTGGTCGTCGATGGCGAAGGCCGGTGCGCTGCAGAGCGCAAGCAAGCAGAAAAGGACGGTGGCGGTGCTGAGATATTTCATGATGCTTCTCCAATTCCGATATTTGATGCCCACGCCGGACGCGTAAGTCGTGGTTTGCCGTTCTTGAGCGGGATCTGTTCGCGGCGCCGCCCCGGCGATCGCCAAATTCGATGGCCCGTCGGGACGGCCTCGGACTTGGGCGACGCGGGAGGGTGTTGTGTCACGCGCCGTTTTTATGAAAATTGCGGTTACAATGAGTGGTTTGACGAGTCGCATTTTTGAACGCCAAGGCGTCCTGATTTGAGGCCGTGATGGTGGAAGATTCCGAGGTGCAACTCGCTGATCGGGCCCGCGGGGGAGATGAAGCCGCCCTGATTACCCTGCTGGACCGGGCGGCGCTGGACTTGCAATCCCAAATTCGAAGCCAGATCGGCGCCCGCTATCGCGGTCAGTTCGATGCGGACGACATCTTGCAGGTCACGTTTCTGGAAGCCTTCCTGCGGGTCGAGTCCGTGGAGCCGGGCCGGCCTGGCTCGTTTATGGCCTGGCTGCGCCGGATCGCCGAGAACAATTTGCGCGATGCGATCCGCGAATTGGAGCGGGATAAGCGACCTTCACCGGGTCGGCGGCTTCAATTCGCCGGAGGCGACGAGTCGTATGTCGCGTTGATTGAACAAATCGCCGCGGTGTCAAACACGGCCAGCCGGGAGTGTGCGCGCGAGGAGTTGCGTCAGGGCGTTGACGCGGCGCTGCGCGAATTGCCGGCTGATTATGAGCAGGCGTTGCGGCTTTTCGAGCTGGAGGGTTTGTCCGGCGAAGAAGTGGCCGAGCGGATGGGACGATCGCATGGGGCCGTGCGCATGTTGCTAGCGCGCGCCCGCGAACGGCTGGCGGAGGTTCTGGGGTCCGATTCGAGATTCTTCTCCACGCCGGCGTGACAGACGATTGCGCGGCGACGCTGAAACATCACGAGTCATGCGAGGAAATAACTGGTGAATGACGCGGCTGCCGGCAATTCAAGCGACCGCTCCCGACGCGGGCATTTGCGGGCGATGATTTTCGCGGCGCAATCCGCCGCGGCCGACGCGCGGTCAAGGAGTACCTGCGGACGAGGGCGCGTCGCGACAGGCATTTCGCCGGATTCAATCGCGGGCTACGAGCTGCTTTCGGAGCTGCATCGCGGCGGTCAGGGCGTCGTCTATCGGGGCGTTCAAAAATCCACGAAGAGAACCGTCGCCATCAAAGTGCTGAAGGAAGGGCCGTTCGCCGGACCAGCCGAGCGAACGCGCTTTGAGCGAGAAATTCAGATTCTAGTGGCGCTGCAGGATCGGCGTATTGTCGCAATTCACGACAGGGGCATCGCGGCGGGCAGTCATTACTTCGTCATGGATTACATAGCCGGCCAGCCGCTCGACGTTTACGTCGCGCGCGATTTGGCCGTGCGCGACGTTCTTGCACTGTTCGTGCAGATATGCGAAGCGCTGAACGTCGCACACCTGCTGGGAATCGTTCATCGCGACCTGAAGCCCGGCAACATCTTGATTGATGAGACGGGCGCTCCACACGTTCTCGATTTCGGACTGGCCAAATCGGTTCAGGGTTCCAGCGCGTACGTGGCGTCGGCCATGACCGCGACGGGGCAGTTCGTCGGCAGTCTTCCCTGGGCGGCGCCCGAGCAAGTGCGCAGCGGCGGCGCGATCACTGCCCGAACGGATGTCTATTCTCTCGGCGTATTGCTTTATCAGGCGTTGACCGGACGATTTCCCTATTCAGTCACGGGGGACCTCGATCTGGTCTTGCGCAACGTGCATACGGCCGAGCCGGTCCGGCCGCGCTCCCTCCGCCGCGAGCTGGATGACGAGGTCGAGACGATGGTGCTCAAGTGCCTGGCCAAAGACCCGGAGCGGCGCTATGAGTCTGCGGGCGCCCTGGGCCGGGACCTGGAACACTACCTGCGCGGCGAGCCGATCGACGC
>DATMEE010000302.1:0-3622 GCA_035557035.1 Phycisphaerae bacterium | reverse complement strand
TCAAAACGTCAACGACAAGCGCGGCAACGTGATCTGGGGAGAAAGTTTTCGAACGCTCGGCGGACGCGACACAATCATGGAGCGGGTCGGCGATCTAAAGCTTGTGTTTCCCGCCGGCACGTTTTCGCAAGCCAATCCGTTCACCGCGCGCAAGCTCTACGAGCATGTGCGGACGATCGCTGAATTGCAGGGAAAAGAAACTGTGCTCGATCTTTACTGCGGAGTGGGTCCGATCTCGCTCTATCTCGCGGTCGCGGCGCGCCAAGTATGGGCCGTCGATGACAGCGAGTTGTCGATTACCACGGCGAAACAAAATGCCCGCCGTAATGGGCGCGGCAATTGCCGCTTTATCGCTGGGGACGTCGCGACAACGTTAACGCAACTGACGAAGGACTTGCCCCGGATCGACTTGATGGTGCTGAATCCGCCGCGCAAGGGAATTAAAGCCGCCGCGATGGAGGCAGTCCTCGCGGCTGGCGCGCCGAGGATTATCTATGTGTCCTGCGACCCGCGCAGCCTGGCGCGCGACCTCGAAAAACTCGTCGGGGCGAGTTATCGGATGTCCCGAATTCAACCGTTCGATATGTTTCCACAGACAGACGAAGTGGAGACGGTGGTCGTGTTGGCTAAGCCGCAATGACGCCCGAAGACTGTAACATCGTCGCTCAGGAAGATACCGTTCAAAAGTTTAAATGTTCAAAAGGTTCAATGTAGGGGCGACCGGCTGGTCGCCCTATGATCAATCCGACCGGTAATGCCATAGCTGGGGAATCGCCCAGCAGGTTGCGATAATCGTCAACGTGCAAAGGACGCAACCGACAAGCGCAGCGTTGGGCGCGCCGAGCAGCGCCGCGCCGGTGCCGGCGATCACTGCGCCGAGCGCGTTGGTGGTTTGCGCGAAAACCGTTAAGAAGCTGGTCGCCCGCCCGCGCATGTCGTCGGGTGCCAGCATTTGCACGACCGTGCGGCGAATCGCGACGCTGATCGCATCGCTGATGCCCAGAACCCCGAGAGCGATAAGTCCCATCCAAAACCATGGCGCCAGGCCGAGAAATCCCAAGCTGAGCGCGAACACGAGAGTGGCAATGATCGAGAGCGCGCCTTTGCGTTCGATATTGCCGGCCGTGAGTACAAGCGTGGATCCGATTAACGCGCCGATCGCCGGCGCCGCATAGAGCATTCCCAGTCCGCGCGCGCCAACGTTGTAGATCGTGTCCGCAAAGATCGGCAGGATGGGCCGATAGAAGCCGAACAGCACCGCGAAGAAATCCAAGATAAAAAGTGAAAGAATAATGCGCGTATGCCAGAGAAACTCGAAGCCTTCAGTAAGGCTTCGCCAAGCGATCCGCCGGCGCTGACCCTGGGGCTGGCCGGACGCGCGGATCAGCAGCACCGATGCGACCGACGGCAGCAGCAGCGCAGCGTCGGTAAAATAGGATGCCGCGACACCGAAAAAATCGATCATGAAGCCGGCGATCACCGGCGCAAACAATTGTGTGCTTTGCATCATCAGCGTCGCCATGGTGACGGCGTTGAGCAGGTGCGACTGCGGCACCAGGCTGGGAATGATCGCTTGACGCGAAGGACCACCGAGGACCTGGAGGGCGCCGGCCAAAACGCTCAATACATTGACGTGCCAGACTTGCACTGCGCCAGTTACGGTCAAGATCCCGAGCGCCAGACCTGGTACGATATTAAGGGTATGTGTAACCGAGATGAGTCTCTTGCGGTTAAGACTGTCGGCGAGCACGCCGCCGAACAGGCCGAAGAAAATAAACGGCATCGCCTGGAAAAAGCCGGTGAATCCGAGCTGCATCGACGAGCCGGATAACTGATAAACCTGGTAAAGGCTCGCTACGTTGCGCATGTGATTGGCCGTATTACTGCAGAGAATCGTGACGAAGATCAGGCGATAGTCGCGAATGAGAAGCGAGGACCAGGGGCGAATCGGCTCGCTCGTCGGCCCGGCGGTTGTGTTATCGAGATTGTTGGTCACGGAATGATGGAAAGAGGACCGGTCGCTCGGCGTAATTTATCGACTGCCCGCACAGGGGTCAATGGCGCACGGCATCCGTGCGATAATTTCGCGGTCACCGCGCTGCTCGCGTTTGACCGGCCGACCGCTTGTTCGTAGGATCGGTAACGTCATCCAAAGTAGCTGAAATTTCCGAGGCGAGGTGCTTCCCATGTACATAGACGGTGATACGCACTATTGGCCGGTGCGGTTTCTTGATCGCGTGAATCATCCGGGGCGGGGGAGTTTAGAATTCCAAAAAGGCGCCGGAGAAATGATTCGTTACGGCAAAAAATTTCCCGGCGACGCCGCCACGTACTACCGTGACGGCAAGAAAATTCATTCCTTCAGCGAGACGCGCTGGAACCTCGACATGCACCGGGAAGTTATGCTGCGCGAAGGCTTCGACTACCAAGTCGTGATCGCGGACAACCGCCCGCTGATCTATGAAATCGATCGCGATCTCGGCAACGCGTTGGCGCGTGCTTACAACGAGACCGTCTCGGAAGAAATTGCCGGCAAAGAGTATTTTATCGGCATCGCGTGGGTGTATTTGCCGGATGTCGATGAAGCGATCCGCGAGCTTAGACGGGCGGTAAAGGACCTCGGCTTCAAAGGGGTCAAGCTGATGGGCGGCCATGAAAACTGCGATCTCGATGCCGAGGTGCTGTGGCCGTTTTACGAAGAGGTCTGCAAGCTCGACGTGCCGATTCTCGTGCATCCCGGCACGCGCGTGTTCGAGGCGCAAGACTGCCATCCATGGCTCGTCGGCAGCGAGCGTTACGATGGCTTCAAAATGCTCGCCACCGCGCTGGGGTTTCCGCTCACTTACATGGTGAGCGCCGCGCGCTTGATCATGAGCGGCACGTTGGATCGCTTTCCCGAATTGCGCCTGTCTTTTTTCGAAGGCGGCATCGGCTGGGTGCCGTGGCTGATGAAAACGCTCAATCACCACACGCTGTTGACGTCACCGGGCACGACGTCGGTCAATGATTTCTTCAAGAAGAGGGAGAGGCTGAAAAGGGAGCCAAGCGCCTACTTCGATCAACTGTACGTGGCAGCCATTGCCTGGGAAGATTATCTGCCGCAGATCGTCGAAATCTGGCCCGACCACAATATCATCATCGGCAGCGACTTCGACCACGGCGACGCGATCTCCACTTGGCCGCATACCGTGGCGCCGATCAAAGCGATGAAAGGAATCTCGGAGGAGGACAAGGAAAAAATTCTCGGCGGCAACGCGGCACGGCTGTTCGGGATTAAACAGAGTTAACGGGACCCCATATCTCGTTCCTCGTCAGACCTTCTGGCGGGCTCGGTGGGTGATCCCGATTAACTTGTCCAAACTGAAACACCCTGACCGCGCTGTCACTTGACCCCGTGATGAGACCGACGAAGAATCCGAAATGCCAAAATAACAGACTTGATCCCAATGCCTTCACAAAGGTCGCATCCGGCTAGCAAAAGAGCTTGACAGTCCGCTGGTTTACGGCTACCGACTGTGATTGGTCTTAGAAAAACGAGGAACCAATTCATGGCACGCAATGGCTATAAGATCTTCGATGCGGACACACATGTTAGGCCCGACGCGGAACTGTTGGAACCGTA
>DATMEE010000301.1:0-4593 GCA_035557035.1 Phycisphaerae bacterium | reverse complement strand
GTTGCCGCCGGAAAATGGCAGCCGGCTGACCGCGGCCACCCGTTCGACACCCGGCACGCTCGTCAGACGCTGAAGGATCTGCTGATAGAATTGAATCTGGCGGTCTTCATCCGCCAGCGCCGACGCGCCGATGTTAAAGATGAGAAGGCGGTTGGGATTAAATCCGGGATCGACCTTGGTCAGCTTCGCGAAGCTCTTGATCATCAAGCCCGCGCCGATCAGCAGGATGAGGGATAAGCCAACTTCGGTCGCGATGAGAAAGGCGCGACGGCGGTTGCCGCTGCCGGTGCTGCCGCGTTCGCCTTGTTTCAATGAGTCCGCCAGGTTGCCGGACGAAGAAGAAAGCGCCGGAACGAGGCCGAACAAAATGCCAGTCACGACCGAGACGACGAGACTGAACGTGAGGACCTGGCCATTGAGGCCGACCTCTTTAAAACTTCGCAGGCCGGGAGGCGCCATCGACATCAGGAGCGGAATCGCCCAGGCGGCAAGCAACGCCCCGAGCGCGCCACCGATGATCGAGAGCAGCACGCTCTCGGTGAGCAATTGCCGGATCAAACGGTAGCGGCTCGCACCCATGGCCGCGCGGATGGAAATTTCACGGGAGCGGGTCGCGGCGCGCGCGAGCAGCAGGTTCGCCACATTCGCGCAGCCGATGAAGAGAAGGAACCCCACCGCTGCGAAGAGGAGCAACAAAACCGGCCGAAGGTTGCCGACGGCATCTTCGTGCAACGGCATGACGCGAATGCCGGTATCGCGATTCTCGTTCGCAAATTGGTTTTCGAGACGCCGGCTGATCCCGTCCATTTCAGCGCGCGCCTTCTCGACCGTGACGTCCGGTTTCAAGCGGCCATAGATATCGAGATAATTGCTGCCGCGGACGGGCCGCGGATCGACGTTCGGGCGGATCGAGTTCGTCGGCACGCCGAAAGCGGAAGGAATCCAAAGCTCGCCGTAGCCGTCCGGCATGTAATTGGGCGGCATCACGCCGACTACGGTGTGCGGCTCATCGTTGAGCAAAATCTCGCGGCCGATGATCTCGCGGTCGGAAGCGTAACGGCGGGCCCACAATTCCGAGCTGAGAACGACGACGTGGCTGTGACCCGGCTGTTCGTCGGACGGTTGCAGGGTGCGGCCGAGAATCGGCGTAATCCCAAAAAGCGGGAAGAAACTCGAGGTGACCATCGTGCCGCGGACCCGCTCCGGCCGGTCGCCGTCGGAGAGGTTGGCCAGTTCTAAGCTCGAGGCGGCCATGTGCGAGAAGACGCCGTTCTGGGCGGCGTAATCGAGATAGTTGGCCGGCGCATTGGTGCCCCCCGGCTCGCCCGTGGTGCGCGTAGTCGGATGCATGATCATGATGTTTTCCGAGTCCGGATAGGGCAACGGGCGCAGCAACACGCCGTCGATCACGCTGAAGATGGCGGTCGAGCTGGCGATGCCGAGCGCGAGCGTGACGAGAGCAGCGAAGGTGAAGCCCGGATTTTTGAAAAACATCCGCAGTCCGTAGCGAAGGTCGTAGAGCAGTGTGTTCATATTGTGGGGCCGCCCTTGTTCTGTTCCTCGTTCCCAAACTCTGTTTGGGAATGACATTGTCCTGGCAACTCTGTTGCCCCGCCCGCGAAACGGAGTTTCGAAGACAAGTGCATTCCCAAACAGAGTTTGGGAACGAGGAGTGAGGTGATCGTGCGCTTCATGTTTATTCGGAACGCAGCGCGACGATGGGATTGACCCGGCAGGCGCGGCGCGCCGGAAGCCACGCCGCCAGGATCGTGACGATGGAAAGAAGCAGGCCGACGGCGAGATAGGTCTGCGCATCGAGGGGCGAAACGCCGAAAAGAAAGCTGCGGATCACGCCGGCGGACGCGGCGACTGCGAGTGCGCCTAACGCGATTCCCACGCCAAAAAGGCGAAGGCCGTGGCCCAGCACCAATCCACGGATATGCGCGGGACTCGCCCCGAGCGCGAGCCGAACGGCGATTTCGCGCAGCCGGCGGAAAGCGCTGTAAGCGAGCACGCCATACAGACCGACGGCTGCGAGCAGCAAGGCGAGCCCGGCGAAGACCGCGAGCAGGAAGGTGAGCAGCCGATGGGTCGCCCACGTCGCCGCGACGCGTTCATCCATCGTCCGGAAGTCGAAGAGTGGCTGGTTCGGATCGAGGCGATTCACGATTTCGCGGATCGGTTTCTCCAGCCGCTTCACGTTGCCCGATGCGCGAACGTGGAGGACGAGGCCGGTCCGGCCGATCTGCGCCTGGGGAAAGAAAAAGCCCGGCGTCGGTGTGGCCTCGCCGTAGCCGTGCATTTTTACGTGCGGCACCAGACCGACGATTTCCCAAAGCCGTGGACCGTCACCCGTCACATCCGATTCAGCGTCGACGAGAATCCGTTTCCCGATGGGATCCTGTCCCTTGAACGTCATGTCGGCCAAGGTCTGGTCGATGATCACTACCGGTGGCGAGTCGACGCGATCGTGTTCGTTGAACATGCGGCCGCGAATCAGGTTAATTTTGAGCGCCGCGAAATAATCACCGGCCACTACTTCGTAATTGGCCGCGGGTTGCTGGCTGGGATCGGTCGGCGGCGCGCCTTCCGGCATGAAATTCAACTGCCAGCCGCTCAGCATCGGCGGGTTTGCCGAAAGGGCAGCGGCCTGCACGCCCGGAAGCCGGCGAACTTCATCGAGCAACCCATTGGTGAAAGCGAGGGTCTTGTCCAGCTGGTCGTATTTCGTGTAGGGAAGCTCGATCCGAACGGTGTAAAGCTCCGCGGGCTCAAAGCCGAGAGAGGTGGATTGCATTTTCGCGAAGCTCTTGAGGACAAGCCCCGCCGCGCTCAGCAGCAACAGCGTCAAGGCGACTTCGCCGATGACCAGCCAATCACGGCTCCGGCGCGCGGTTTTTGTTTCCGAACTGCCAAACGAGCCTGCCTGCAACGCGGCGTTGATATCTGCGCGCGCGGCCTGCCATGCCGGCCAGAGTCCAAACAACAGGGTAGTCAGCGCCGCGAGGCCAAAAGTGAAGGCCATTACTCGCCAATCGAAGCCGATGCCTTCGAAGCGAGGTGCGCCCGCTGGAGCGATGGCGACGAGCGCGTCCCGTCCCCAAATCGCGAAGACAAGGCCCAGCGCGGCGCCGAGGGCGGAAATGGCAAAGCTTTCGATCAACAGTTGCCGGACGATCTGCCCCCGCCCGGCACCCATCGCCGCGCGAATGGCGAACTCCCGAGCTCGCGCGGCCCCACGCGCGGCCAGAAGATTCGCCAGGTTCGCGCAGGCGATGAGTAAAACGACGGCGACCGCGCCCAGCAGTAACGCCAGGCTGGTCCGGTAATTCCCCAGAAGATTGTCGAGCAGCGGCCGAACGGCGACGCCGACGCCCTGGTTCGTGGCGGGATGAAGTTTCTCGATCCGCGCCGCGATGGCGATCATCTCGCTCCGCGCCTGCTCGACGCTGACGCCATCTTTCAGGCGGCCCCAGGCGAAGAACATGGGATGATTGGCTCGGTTCTGCCACCCGGGGATCGCGCTGCGGCGCATCAGCGAAAGCCAGATATCTACCCCTTGGGGCGAGTTCATTTCCGCCGGCATCACGCCAATGACTGTGACCGGCCGGCCATGAAGCGTAATCGCCTGCCCGACAATTTGTGGGTCGCGGTGAAAGGCGCGGTCCCAGAGGCGATCGCTGATGACCGCGAGCGGCGGCGCGCCCGGCTTGTCCTCGTCTTCGCTGTAGGTCCGGCCGAGTTGCGGCTTGAGGCCGATCGTGTCGAAGAAATTCGCGGTCGCGAGCGAAACGGAGATCCGTTCCGGTTCACGCCCGGGAACGTCGCTCAAGTGAAGCGATTCGAGACGGGTCAGGGCCAGATGCTGAAACGAATTACTGTCGCGCCGCCAATCGACATAATCCGGCAAAGCAATGGAAGTATCTGTTCCCTGGATGACTTCGTTAAGGTAAACGAGTCGCTCCGGCTGCGGATAGGGCAGCGGCCGGAGAAGAACGTGGTTGACCACGCTGAAGATGGCGCTGTTGGCGCCGATCCCGAGCGCGAGGGTGAGTACGGCGATGATGGTGAATCCCGGCGATTTGCGAAGCTGACGAAAAGCAAAGCGAAGATCATTCATAAGCGGAGGTCAGTGGTTGAGTTCGGAGGTCGGAAGTCGGAAGTTTGAGTTCTCGTTCCCAAACTCTGTTTGGGAATGCCATTGTCCCGGCAACTCTGTTGCCCCGGATGCGAAACAAAGTTTCGAAGACAAGCGCGTTCCCAAACAGAGTTTGGGAACGAGGAAAACAAAGATCGTTCATGATTGAGGTTTCAGGGTTCAGGTGGTTATGCGGTCCAATTCGCGCCCATAATTTTTACAGGCCTATCCGAAGGATCTGCGGTTTCGGTTCGGTGGCGGGCGGACCTCCATAGAGATTGGGCAAGGGTGAGCCGCCAACCACGTAGAGCTTGTCACCCGCCACCGCCGCCGTCGTCTGGTGATACTCGGGCGTCCGTGCGTTAAGGACCGTGACCTTGTCGATCGCCGTGCCCTTGTCGGTCAGATGGATACGGACGATGCGGCGAAAATACGGTGAGTTTTGCACGCCGAGA
>DATMEE010000300.1:0-3917 GCA_035557035.1 Phycisphaerae bacterium | reverse complement strand
GGCCTGATTGCCCGGCGGTTTCATCGGCGCCTCGCCGGTTGCCCAGAAACAACCGGTCCAGACCGGACGCGACACGTCGCCCGCCTCGAATTCGATCCAGACGCCGGCACCGGGTGCTGGCAGCGAAAAGAAGCCGGCATTCACGCCCGCATAAGGCGCGCAAGGGGTGGCCCAACCGGTGGGGATTTGGCCCAGCACCTCAGGAACCATCGCCGTGATCCGGCCTTGGTTCTGCGGGTCGAGCGTGTCGATGACCGTGCCGCGGTACTTGCCGTAAACTCGGTTATGCCGTGCGGTATCCGGTATCTCCGCTGCAACGCCGATGACCATGCTACCTCCTCATGCCGCGGACAGCGGGTCGAAGAACAATTCCGCGCCGGTCAGGCCGAGCGCGTTGCGGGTGGCAGTGAAGTTCTGAGTGTAGTTGTCGCGGCTGATGCGGTGCGTCACACGCTCCACCTGATAGACGCCGCTGTCGCGTCGGCCCGCGCCGCGGACGAGCACGGGCATCCCGACAAGAAGCGGCCGGCGGTATTTCGTTCCGTTCACTTCGCCGGTGGCGGTTATGCAGCGGCTGGTTTCATTGACGCGCGCAAAGGCTGCCTCCTGAGCTTCGGCCGGTGTCGCGCCGAGATTTCCGAGCGGCCGTTCGACGTTAGGTGGCACCACGCGGAACAACGTAGGCTCGAGCCCCATCGGCGGGTCGGTTGCGGCAAACGCCAGGATCGGGATCGGCGTGCGCGTTTGCGGATCGACGACAGTCGTAACGACGGTGGTGGGCCGCAGAGCGTCGTAGCTCACACTGAAGCTTTCGAGATTCGTCGCGATCCCGAGATCGATCGACAGCACGCCTTGCGGCGGCAAGAAGGCTTGGGGACGGTGCAGGTTTCCGATGTCGCGGCCCGAAATCGGCTCCGGCTGAATATAGAGTTGGTAGCCGAGCGTTCCCGCCAGGGCGAACAAATGCTCTGCGTCGCTCTGATGCTGGAGGTTGGTGCCATCTGTGATAGGTCGTGTGACAGGCACCGGGTCGACGCGCGGGATCATTCCGTTGCGCGCGAAGATGATCGCCGCCGCGTTGCCGTCAGAGGTGTTGGGGTAGGGAAAGGCTACATGGCGCTGCGCCATTGTGGAGCCGAGTGCATCGACACAGACCACTTCAAGCCGACTCTGTCCCGGTGTATTCGAGACACTAAGCTGAGTGTCGCGAACATAGCCGTTGACGATCGTGAGCGGCACGCCGATGCCTGGAGAAAGACGGATGGTCACCGGCGCCAGCGGCCGGAAGATGTCGAATTCCAGCACGTCGAATTCGCCCAAGAGATTGCGGCTCAGGTCGAAATGCATCCGGAAGATCGAAGCTGCGCCTACCGCGGTCTCGATCTCGATCTCGCGCAGCGCATTGAACTGCCGCGGCGGCATCGGCGCACCGAAAACCTGAACCACAAAGTAGAACGGGAGGAGCATCATGCCAGTCCCTCCGGTCCCGGCACGGGGATCACCTCGCCCGGTGTTCTCGTGAGATCACTCGGCTTTGCGACACCGGCGGCGTCGCAAAGCTCCCAAAACCGCTCGCTGTCACCGAGGATCGCGTATGCCGCCAGATCGGGGCGATCGGGATCCTTGACGACGTAACGGCGCGAGGCCGCCGGCGGCGTGATGCGGCGCGGCTTCTTGTAGCGCACGATGCGACCGTCGCGCATTGTGATCCAGGCATCTCCGATTTGCAGATAGCGGCTTCCATGGAAGAACATCGTGCACTGCCTCCCTCAGAGCGGTGGCTGCGGCACGGGGCCGGAGCGCGGAACGGTCAGATCGAGAGCCGCCATCACTTCCTTCTGCGTGAAGGCGGCGAGATAGACCCAGTAGCCGGGATTGGTGACATCGAGATCGCGATAGGTCAGGACCCGGAGACTGAGCTCGGCTGTCACCTCGATCGGGTTCAGCTTGGAGTCGAAAGACTCTTCGCGGAAGCTCAATCCGGAGAACAGCACCGGTACCACCCGCCGCGCGCCCCAGATCAGGAAGGCGAGCGGAGCCTGCTCGCTCAGAATGAAGGCCGATCCCGCCAGCGCCATTGCCTGATTGGCGATGACTGCGGGATAGGCCGGGTGCAACAACCCTTCAAGTGCAGCGATGGCCGGATGCAGACCGTTCTGAACAGTGACCGGATTGCTGGCGGGATATTCGAGCTGGTCGGCCGCATAGATGCGTACCGAGAGCGAGATGGTTTCGGACGGAGGACCATTTACCCGCAGCGCATCACCGCGCCCCCCGCCCGTTGAGCCGTTCAGCTGGAACGTGCGGTTGACCGTGTCGGGATTGCAGTGAAACACCACGACCTTCGGCAGAAGCTCAGGTAGGCCGTAGGCGATGATCGCGCCCTTCTGGATCACTGGACGCAGGGGCGAAGTGGAGGTCATGTGCGCGCCCATCCGCTACGGATGTGCCGTGCACACGCGAGATCAAGAGCCATTGCGGTAATACCTCCTGCGTAGAATATGTCCGTTCAACGCGGACAAACTCCGGCGGTTGCGGACAAGACCCACCCGGGATTTGAGAGCACAACGCGAGGATTCGCCCTGGAGCTCCGAGCGGAAATGTGGTTTTGACCGCGTGTATTGGCTATCTCGCGTCAAGCGTTTCTCTACCTTGTCCCGAAGGTGAAAAATCGACGTTATCTTGACGAATCCTGACGCGACCCTGCAGCCACGCTGTGCGAATCGCCTGTTCGAGCGCAGGGTCCCCAAGGTTCAGCCGAGTGGGAGAGAGAGCGTCGCTTACTGCGTTGCTCCACGTTTGTGGTAAGCTGCTCTTTGTGCGTCCAAAGCGGCTTGTTTCGCTGACCCGTGATTTGGCGTCACCAACGTTGATCCATATCGTGCCGTCTGGGTCGCGCTGCGCCGTTATGTAATCCGGACCAGTCACGTTCGAGCCCTGAGGCCGCTCAAGACCAATTTCACCGCGCGCGAGGCGCGCATTGTAGGCGGTTGTCTCGCCAAGGTCGGCGCGGATACCCGTCGTCATCGATTTAGGCGTTTGAGCGCTGGCGCTTGCACCTTGGTGGGTTCCCGGTTGAACAAAGCCCATTTGCTCAGCTGCTGTGATTTCCGGCGTGATGCGGGGCGAAGCGGCCATACGCCCCCCCGCGCCGCTAGATTCGACAACGCTTTGAGCATGGGCCTGCACTGTCGATCCTACGGCGACGGCCGGCTGTGTGGTGACCGGATGTGCCACGGTTGAAGCGGGCTGCGTTGTGGCAATGGTTTGCTGTGCGCTGACCGGCTGCGCCACCGTTGCAACCGGCTGCGTCACAGATTCGGACGGCTCTACCGCGGCTGGTCTGGCGGCGCTCTGCTGGACTATCGTGGTACCTGGTACACCCGTTCCACCGAAACCTGACAGTCTGGTGGGATCTACCCTCGCGGCTCCGATTCCTGCTGCGGCGCTGAAAGACCTGACCTGGTTGACGCCGCTCTGGACTCTACTCCGCGCGCTTCTGCCGAACTCTTGGCCCGACTCGAAGCGGCGCTGTTGCTGCTGCTGGAAACCTTTGCCTTGATGCAGAACGCCCCTCGTTGCGAAGTTCACAGCCAGGCTTTGGGCGACATCTGAGGCGCCGCCACCCTGGGCAAGGACGTCGCCGGTCGTGACGAGAGTGTCGGTTCCCATCTCCACAGCGGTCTGCAGACCTGGCCGACCGGCGAATCGCGAACCGGCGACAGTGCCGGGCAGGCTTAGCGCAGCGGAGCGCAACCCCGTGCCGCCGGCGGAAAGAAGATCCTCGCCGCGAATGAGCTCGCCACTGGTGGTACCCACGAAATTGCTGATTGCCTCGGTACCGGCCCGCCGCGCGACCTGGTATCCACCCTGGCCGCCAACACCGAGCACCGGCGCAATCACGCGCGTTGCCGCGC
>DATMEE010000299.1:0-10297 GCA_035557035.1 Phycisphaerae bacterium | reverse complement strand
GCGAGGACGTCATCCGCTACGTCCGCGAGAAGTACGGCCACGTCGCCCAGATTATCACCTTCGGCACGTTGAAGGCCCGCGCCGCCATCCGCGACGTCTGCCGCGTCATGGGCGTGCCGTTGGCCGACGCCGACCGGCTGGCCAAGCTCGTGCCTGAAGAACTGAAAATGACGCTCGACAAGGCGCTGGACCGCGAGCCGGAATTGCGGCGCTGGTACGACAGCGACGAGACGATCAAGCGCGTACTGGACATCGCCCGGCGTGTCGAGGGCCTGGCACGTCATGCGGGGATTCACGCGGCCGGCGTGGTCATCGCCGAGCAAGCCCTTGACAATCTTCTGCCGCTCTATCAGCCGGCTGGATCGGACGCGGTGATCACCCAGTTCGAGGGTCCGACGGTCGAAAAGATCGGCCTGCTCAAGATGGACCTGCTCGGGTTGCGGACGCTCAGCGTCATGGCCCTGGCGTGCAAGCTCGTCGAAAGGAACCACGGCGTAAAGCTCGACCTTGAGAATCTCAACTTGAAAGACGAGAGGGTCTACAAGCTCTTCGCGCAGGGCGAGACCAAGGGCGTGTTTCAATTTGAGTCCGGCGGCATGCGCGACGTCATCATGAAGATGCGCCCCAATCGCATCGAGGACCTGATCGCCGCCAACGCGCTCTATCGGCCCGGTCCGATGGTCAACATCGACGCCTATGTTGCCCGCAAGCATGGCGAAAAATGGAAAACGCCGCACCCGATCATGGACGAAGTGCTCGCGGAAACCTTCGGCATCATTGTCTATCAGGAGCAGGTCGCCCGCCTCGCGATCCAGCTCGGCGGTATCGAGCGAAAACGCGCCTTCCGCCTCGCTAAGGCGATTAGCAAAAAGAAGACGTCGATGATTGAGGCCGAGCGCGGGCCGTTCGTTGAGGGTTGCGAAAAAAACGGGCTGCAAAAACGGGTCGCCAACGATATTTTCAACCAGATATTGCCCTTCGGCGAATATGCCTTCAATAAGGCGCACTCGACCGGCTACGCCCTCGTCGCCTTTCAAACCGGCTACATCAAGACGCACTATCCGCTGGAGTTCATGACCGCGCTGCTCACCTATGAAATGAGCGACACGGACAAAATCGTGGACTACATCGATGAGTGCCGCCGCATGGGCATCGAGGTGCTTCCGCCGGACATCAACTCCAGCGAGGTCGATTTCACCGCCGTGCCGGGCGCCGACGAAAAGCAGGGCGCGATCCGCTTCGGGCTGGCCGCGATCAAGGGGGTCGGTGAAAAGGCCGTCGGCGCGGTCGTGGAGGAGCGGCGGAGGGGCGGACCGTTTCGCGATCTGTTCGACTTTTGCGAAAGGGTGGACCTGACCGGCATCAACCGCGGCGTGCTCGAAGCGACAATCAAGGCCGGGGCCTTCGACACGACCGGCGCCATGCGTAAAGCCCTCATGGGCGTTCTCGATCGGGCGCTGCAAAACGGCGGCGATCAGCAGCGCGACCGCGCTGCGGGCCAGATGACCATGTTCGGAGACTTCGGCGGCGGCGGGGCTGACGCGCCGCGCCCACCCATCTCCAGCGATGAATGGACCGAATCAGAGATGCTTGCCCACGAGAAGTCGGTGCTTGGTTTTTACGTGACCAAGCACCCCCTCGCGGCGCATGCGAATACGATTTCGTCCTTCTCAACCTGCGATTGCGCCGCCATCGGCGAATTCAACGACGGCGTGCAGATCGTCCTGGGCGGCATGATCAGCAAAGTGCGCATGGTGACGACGAAGAACGGCCGCAACGCCGGATCGAAGCTCGCGGTATTGAGCTTCGAGGACTTGAGCGGCTCGATCGAGGCCGTCGTGTTCAGCGAGGAGCTGGAAAAATTCCGCGGCTCGATCGTACCGGACTCGGTCGTTTTCCTGCGCGGCAGCGTGGATAAGCGCCGCGAGGAGCCGTCCCTGCGCGTCAGCGAGGTCATCGCCTTCGACGACGCCGCCGAAAAACTGGCCGAGGCGTTGATCCTGCACGTGCGCTCCACGATCGCCGATGCCGGATCACTGGCACGCCTCCGCGAAGTCTGCCGCGAATTTCCTGGTGCGCGGCCGTTCTTCATCCGCGTCGAGCGCCTGGGCGAGCTGGCCGCGATGATCCAGTGTCCCGGATCCCTGCGCGTGCGCCCGGGCGAGAAATTCAAGAAGGCGGTCGAATCGGTCCTCGGAGAAAAGTCGGTCGAGCTGGTGGCCCGCCGCGCCGCGCCCCTGGCCCCGCAGCCGAAGCCCTGGATGAATCGCGGGGCGCGTCGCGCGGAGTTGCCCGTTTAGCCGCGGCACGAAGTGCCCCGGCGAGGGCAGCACGAACGCAATGATGGGTTAGCGGCGCCGCTACTCGCGCTCACCCTGCCCCTGCCGGGGCTGGGCTAAACGGGTCGACGCCCTTACGCGCTCATAGTCCTCCGGCGTGTTCACGTCGATCGGCATCGGTCCGGTCGTGATGCGGACTTCGCGAACGGCTTCAGGATGAAGCCGCGCCAGCTGGTTGAGCCCGTGATGCGCCGGCCAGCTTTCGATCTCGCGCAAGATATCCACCCGAAAAATCGAAGGATGCCCGCGGTGCCCGCCGTAGGTCGCGATCAGAATGCCGGGCGGTTGACGCCGGGTTCGAAAGGCCTCAGCGCACGTCGTCACGATACCCGCACGGATTTGCGGCTGATCGGCCGGAAGGATCATCACACCGTCATCGCTGGTGAGTGAAAACTCCGCCATGAGCCGCGCCAGCCCAATTTTGATCGAGTCGATCATCTCGCTGGTCGGGTTGTCGTTATGCGAAATAAACAGGCCTTCTTCCGCATTCTCCTCGTACCGCGCTCCCACCTCCCGGTTGACGACAAGGACCAACCCGTCGATGGGTGACTCAAGCACGGCATCCATCACCGCGTCGAGCATCGATCCCTCGCCGTACGGCATGAGCTGCTTCGGCCGCCCCATGCGGCTGCTCCGCCCGGCGGCGGGAATCACGGCGAAGACACGGTGTGCCGACATGCTCGTGCTCAACTCCCTGTGCCCGTTTCCACGCTGTGAGTTTCAGGCAAAGTGCAGTATTCCAGATCGCCGCAGTTCGAAGTGCCGCGGCCCAGCCCCAACGGGACGACAAGAGGTAGCCACGGGTGGAGCGAAGCGGAACCCGTGGATTCCGTGCTGAAAGGCGAATTCCGCCCCGGAGGGGCGGCGGAGCCGTCAAACGAACGAAGGCGACTTGTGTTCAAGGAATAAATCATCTTCGCGAATTCTCGATGCTCAAAAAATGCACGAATCGCTTGAGAATCACGCGCGCGCCAGAGCGGCCGAGATCTCAAACGGCCCCTCGACGTGCGCCGGCTTTTCCGCCCGGCGCACCTCGATCATCTGCGCCAAAATGCTGACGGCAATCTCGGGAACCGTCACCGCCCCAATGGGCAGTCCGATCGGCGCATGCACGCGCGTCAGCAGCCCGCGGTCAACCCCCAATGCCGCCAGATCGTCGAAGATCAGCTTGACCTTCCGCCGGCTCCCGATCATCCCGACATACCGCGCCGGCGACTGGATCACCGCGTGCAGCGCCTTCTCGTCATTCGAATGGCCCCGGGTGACGATCACCACATAGGTGTTGCCGTCGATGGCGAACTCCCGAAGCCGTCCGCCACTGTCGCCAACGACCGGTTGAATCGGCGCCGGCAAGCGCTCCGGACCCATCATGTCCCCGCGATCGTCGAAAACCCAGACCTGAAAATCAAGCTTCACCGCCAGCCGCGCAAGCTCCGCCCCGACGTGCCCCGCGCCGGCGATGATCAGTTTGGCGGGCGCTTCAATGAACAGCCGGTATTCTTCGATGCTTCCCGCCTGATTCGTTACATGAAGCGGCAAGCGAATGTCGAATCCTGCATCGAGATCGGCGGCCGCTTTCGCGAAAACAGCCGTGGCATCGGGCGAATCGATCGTCGCCACCGCGATTTTCATCGTGCCGCCGCAAATCAGCCCGTCGTCCCAGCCGTAGTCATGATTGAGCGTGAACGTGAGCAGCTCCGATTTCCCCTGTTGCAACAGCTCGAACGCCCGCTTGCGAACCTCTGCTTCCACGCAGCCGCCTCCAAGCGTGCCCTGCGTGCTCATATCCTCGTTCAGAATCAGCGAAGCGCCCGCGGCCTGCGGCGTTGAGCCGTGCGAGCCAACCACGGTGCAGAACGCCACCCGCCGGCCGCGGCGGACGGCATCGACAAGCGCACGAAGTAATTCAGCGTAGGAACTCATGATCCGCCATCAAACAATCGCAATCATATCACGCTCGACCCAATGCACGCTTTGCCATGGCGCTGGATTCATTCCATCGCCGGCGGAAGGGGCAATTCTCCGGAGAGTGTTTCGGGGCAAACCGAAGTGCCGCCGGTGCGCCGGGCGGCGATCAGCCGAATACGCACCCGCCGCGAGGAATCGGATGAGCTTTCGCCCTCCATCTGAAGCACGCCGGCACCGGGATGAATGGGAGATTTCGGAGGAGCGGCCACCAGCGACGATCGAATGATCTCGTGCTCGTTCACCGAAAGAGCGTACGAGATTCGGCAGGCATCGCTCACGTATTCCGGCGGCAGCCCCGGAATGTCCCCCTCAAATCGCTCCACCTTTCCGATCGAAAGCAGCACCTTCGGCCGGCGAAAGATGACCGACAGCTTGACCCAGAGCGGAACAAACTCGCGGACGATGGGCTTGAGCAGCGGTGTCGAAAGCACGATCGTCGACAACATGCTCATCGCGGAATGCGCCTCAAGCAGCGCACGGTGAATTCGGATCTTGAGCGCTGCATCGGGTTCCGATTTTCCGAGGCTGGCAAGTTCATACAGCGCCGGCTTAACGAATCCGCCGCGCAGGCACGCCTCCGGCAGCAACACATATCGGGCGTTCAGCAGTTCCCCGCCGGCGTCATACAGTCCCACCCACGCCAGCAGCGAATCGGATTGCAGTTTCTGGGGTTCGTTGACGATCGGGTTGGTTGCAGGCTGCGACGTCGGAGTGCCTGAAGATGCCGGGACCGTCGGCGCCGGCTTGGCGTCAGGGGCGCTCGTCAAAAAGAACTGCCAGAGTTGAACGTTCATGTCATATGACGGCTGCTTTTCATCTCGAATGATGACATCCGTGTCCATCACCGGCGCCACGCCGCCCGGGTTAACTCTGACCCGCTTGATTTTCCGCAAATCCATCTCGTGCAGGCGCAACCGAAGGAAAAAATTCTCCGTCGTGCGGCCGTGCTGAATATCGACGTGATAGAGCGTCTCAGCGCCATCGCCGAACCCGCCCGGGGCCTCCAGCAGGGTGTCAAAGCCGGAGAGCAGACTGGACGAGACGGACTGCAGTTCTTCTCTCGTGTGGGGGACGCTGCGCTGGGATGTGCCGCAGCCAGGCGACGGGACGGTCACAAGGAAAAGCCCGATCCCCAGAATAGTGCTGAACGCTCGCATTCCAATCCATTGTACGAACGAAACACGTCGCCCGATAGTTTTTCGATTGAAGCCGACTCATTTGCCTGCGTGCATTCAAAGCAATCAGAAATTGACTGCTTGCCTCCCATCTTCGGAAGCGATTTGCATTTCGTAACATCAAGGCTGAAAGTGGGGAGAGATGCATGGGGGAAAATTCCCAACGTCCGAAACCGCGCGGGGAATTACAGTCAATTTATCTCTTGTATAGCAGGAAATCAGCCCGCCCCATTATTAATTTAGGGTGCCGCCGTGCGTGTTTGTGCCAGTATGAGGGCACAATTGTTTTACACGCCGGCTTCAGAACGGATGCATGAGCGTACTTTCATGCGTTCCGGCATCCGAGTTGCTGTTCGTTAACTTGACGCCGTTGACCCGGGGGACGAAACGGCACTCGCGAAATTCACTCGAAAAAGGAGAATTTGAACATGGCTGCCTTCTCACGACTCAGAATCTGCTTCTGTTGCCTTCTCATGGTCTTCTCGCTCACCGCATGCAATGCGTTCCAGGATCTCTTCGACAACGACCGAGACAACGACGGCGTTCTCAACAACGCCGACAATTGCATCACCGTCGCCAACGAAAGCCAGGCGGATGACGACGATGACGATGTCGGCGACGCCTGCGACAATTGTCCGGAAGACTCAAACCCAAGCCAGAGCGACGTGGACAACGACGACGTCGGCGATGAATGCGACAACTGCCCGTCCGACAGCAATCCGGATCAGGAAAACGACGACCTCGACAGCGCCGGCGCCGCCTGCGATGCCGATGACCTCAATCCGCTGATTCAGTAATGAATCGGTGAAGTGGTTTTGGAGCAGGCCCGTTGAACGGAGTCTGACTGCCGGGAGACCCGGCGGCGCTTCGTGCGACGGGCCTGTTTTCAAGCCTGCGTCAGGGGGGAACATCCCTTGGCGGCGCCAGATCGGCTTAATCGCCATCCGATTCATCGGGGCGCGAGGACGGCGCGCGATTCCCAAGCCGCGCAGTGATGCGATCGTGCGTTTGCTGCACGATTTCAAGCGTCGCCCCATCGATCTCGATCGACTCGATCCGCGCCGCCAGGCGCTCCAGGTCATATTCCCAATCCACCTCGGTCTGGCAGACGTTGTTCACCAGCTCGCGCATCCGCACCGCCTGCACGCCGCGCTCGGCTGAAAGGGCGCTCTCGAATTCCTTGAAATCGCGCCGCGAGCAGTTTTCGAGCGTCACCTGAATCGTCCGGCGCACGTTCTGCCGCTTGCGCCAGGCCTCGCCGATGTCTCCCAGTATTTTTCCGGCGTACTTCTCGGCGCAGGCGCGGATCGCGTCGTCCCCGCCCTGGTTCTCATTCACGCTCGCTTTCGTCTCGGAATACACCGCCGACATCAGCATCTGGGCGCTGTCCGTGTGATACGCCCGAATCGTCAACGTCGCCGACCACTTAAACAGCGGTCGCCCGCTGATCTCGCTCACTCCGACCATCTTCGCGTCGGCCGCGCCTCGAATGACCACGTCCGCCTTGAACGACGCCGCCATCGCGGCGAGCTTCTCGATTTCGTTGTTCCGCGCCGCCAGATCCATGTCGCGGGCCTTCGACTTGTCGGAGGCGTCCTGATCCATGAGCTGCACGTTCTTATCGAGGAAGAATTGTTCGAGGACGCTCTGGGCCACGCCATCGGTCCTCGGCGGCGTCGTGTCGTCGGTGTTGTTGTCTTCGACGACAACGACCACGCAGCGCGGATTTCCCTCGATCTCGAGCGTGTGCAGCATCAGGGCCCATTCCTTCTCGAACGCCACGGTGGAAACGTGGGCGCGAACCTTGCAATGGCTGATGCCGTCTTCGATCTTCCGCTCAAGCACTTCATATTCACTCACGAAGCCCGGCGCGAGCGACAACACCTTGTCATACACGGCCTCGTAGCTCTTCGTTTTGCTGTGAGACGAGATGAACGTGCCGCACGCCTGCTCGACCGCCTTTCGCAGCGCATCCTGCTTGGCCTGCTCCATCGCGTTCAGGTCCGAACCGGCCGCCTGCCCGGTCGCGGTGATGATCTTGACGTCATCCGCAAAGAGAGGGGTCGGGGCAGAGACCAACAGGCTCATCGAAAGAAAAAAATGGAATCGGCAACGCCGCATGAGAATTCCTCCGAGCAGGATTTGAGGCAGTACGGGGCGGGATGGTACTCAGGCGCCCCGCAGAACGGAAGGAGTCACGAACTTCCGAGCGCGGCAGCAGCGCCGTAAGTATTTAAGACGTATATAATTAGCATTCTTCGCCGGGATCTGGACGTCCAGCCGACTCAATTTCCATTGAACCTTGCTTTCCCGTTTTTTCGCAACTTGCCGGACGCCGACACTTTCCTCTATATTGCTTGGCTCGTCAGTGCGGTCGGATTTGCACTGATCGAATCGTAACTCGTTGTCGGCAACATGGGTTGTCGCGAATGCGGCGTGCATCGGTTTGCCCCGTCCGGCCAGGCGCGGTTTCCCGGCCGGGGTGAATGCGGCTCGGTCCTCATCCGCCGCGAAGTGGAAGAACCTTTTTATAACAGGAGTTGTTTGTGTTGGATCGACTTGGATTCAGAGGTCGAAGGCTCCCATCGCCTTCCTGCCTGTCGTTATTACTTTCAGCCGCAGTGGTTCTCCTGGCGGGGAATCTGGCTCAGGCGAGCGAAGCCGATCTTGCCATCCCAGACCTGCATGAGACGACATTTCATCTCTTTGGCACGAGCATCAACGGCTGGAACCTGCTTCTCGGCGGCGCCTTCATCATCGCCATCACCCTGGGAATCAGCCTGACCCTGCGGGGCCAGATCAAGAAGCTCCCCGCCCACAAGTCGATGCTCGACGTGGCGGAAATCATCTTCCAGACCTGCAAGACCTACCTGATCCAGCAGGCCAAGTTCATCGCCATGCTGTTCCTCATCATGGCAGCGGCCATGACTTATTACTTTGTGGGATTGAAGGGCGAGCATTTCGGCACGGCCGGCCTGGTGCTGTTGTTTTCGATCGTGGGCATCGTCGGCTCCTACTGGGTCGCCTGGTACGGCATTCGCGTTAACACCTACGCAAACTGCCGCACTGCCTTCGCCTCACTTCGGGGCGAGCCGTGGGACGTGGTGAACATTCCGCTCCGCGCGGGCATGTCGGTCGGATTGTTCCTGATCTCCCTCGAACTCATCATGATGGTCGTCATCCTGTTGTTCGTTCCGCGCGACATCGTCGGCTACTGCTTCCTCGGCTTCGCCATCGGCGAGTCGCTGGGCGCGTCGGCCCTGCGCATCGCCGGCGGAATCTTCACCAAGATCGCCGACATCGGCTCCGACCTGATGAAAATCGTCTTCAACGTGAAGGAAGACGATCCGCGAAATCCCGGCGTCATCGCCGACTGCACCGGCGACAACGCGGGTGACTCGGTCGGTCCCACCGCCGATGGATTCGAGACCTACGGCGTCACCGGCGTCGCGCTGATCGCTTTCATCACCCTGGCGATCACCGACCGCGTCGCCGTGAATTACCTCGACTTGCAGGCCAAGCTCATCGTGTGGATCTTCGCGATGCGCTTTCTCATGGACTGCATGTCCGGTGTCTCCTACTTCATCAACCAGGCGATCTCCGAGGCCAAATACCGGGGACTCAAGGATTTCAACTTTGAAGCGCCGCTGACGCGCCTGATCTGGATCGCCGCCACTTTGTGCATCTCGACCTCGTTCTTCATGAGCTGGCTGCTCATCGGCGATATTTCTGTCACGAAACCGGGCGACACCGTCGCAACCATGCTGCCCGCGCTCTGGTGGCAGCTCGCTCTGATCATCAGTTGCGGCACGCTGGCCGCGGTGCTGATCCCCGAGTTCACGAAAATCTTCACCAGCTCGCACTCGAAGCACGTTCACGAAGTCGTCACGGCTTCGCGCGAGGGCGGGGCGTCGCTGACCATCCTCTCCGGTATCGTCGCCGGAAACTTCAGCGCCTTCTGGATGGGCATGTTGATCGTCGGGCTGATGACCGGCTCCTACTTCGTGAGCCTTGAGGGAATGGCGAGCGTCATGGGTCCGCACGCCTCCATCTTTGCATTCGGGCTTGTGGCATTCGGCTTCCTTTGCATGGGTCCGGTCACCATCGCTGTCGACAGCTACGGCCCGGTCACCGACAACGCCCAGTCCGTTTTCGAGCTGGCCCAGACCGAGAGCATTCCCGGCATCAAGGAAGAGATCAAGCGCGACTTCGGCTTCACGCCCGACTTCGAACGTGGCAAGCATTACCTCGAAGCGAATGACTCGGCCGGAAACACCTTCAAGGCCACGGCCAAGCCGGTGCTCATCGGCACCGCGGTCGTCGGGGCGACCACGATGATTTTCTCTATCATCCTGCTTCTGGAAAAGGATGGGCTGCTCAGGCTGAGCCTGACGGACGCGCCCGTCTTGCTCGGTTTCATGTGCGGCGGGGCGGTCATTCACTGGTTCGGCGGCGCTTCGATGCAGGCCGTGACGACCGGCGCCTACCGAGCGGTCGAGTTCATCAAGAAGAATCTGAACCTCGATAAGAAAGTCGCGGATATCAACGACTCGATTACCGTCGTCAAAATCTGTACCCAGTATGCCCAGAAAGGCATGTGGAACATCTTTATCGCGCTGATGGCGATTACACTGGCGTTCGCGTTCTTCGATCCCAATTTCTTTGTCGCCTATCTGATCTCCATCGCGGTGTTTGGGCTGTTTCAGGCCATCTACATGGCGAACGCGGGCGGCGCGTGGGACAACGCCAAGAAACTCGTCGAAGTGGACTTCAAGGAAAAGAACACGCCGGTCCACGCCGCGACCGTCGTGGGCG
>DATMEE010000298.1:0-5074 GCA_035557035.1 Phycisphaerae bacterium | reverse complement strand
GAAGGGGGCCGAACCGCCGCAACCGCCGTGGACATCTCGGGCAGCGAAAGCGAAAGTTCGGACCATTGCTCCCGGACGTGCCCAAGGGGGTAGAGGCGTAGAATGCCGACTGCCGTTGCTCCGAGTGAAGCGGCGAGTTCGCAGTAGGCTTGCAACTCATGCACATTGTGCCGATTGAGAATGAACAGCATTTGCGTTTCGATACGAGCCTGGACAAGGCTGCGAATACCGTCGATTGAGCGGTTGAAACTACCCTCCGTTGCGGTCAGCGCGTCGTGCGTCGCGGCGGTGGCCCCCCAGAGATCGACAAGGACGATACCGACGTCGATCTCTTTCAGACGTTGGGCAAGCCTATGATCGATGAGTGTTGCGTTGGTCCTGACCATCAAGAACATGCGACGCGCGTTGTCCGCGAGGAAATCAACAAAACCGGACTTGAGGAACGGTTCGCCGCCTTCGATGTAAAGCCAGATGACGCCGCTCGCCGCCAGGTCATCGGCGACTCTGCGCCACTCCTCGATCGACAACTCGGGCCGCGGCTTGGGATCTTTGCATCGGCCATAGCAGAGCCGACAGATGAGGTTGCAGCGCTCGGTGATCACCAACGTCGTTTTCATCGGCCGCTGGAGTGGTCCCGGATTCCGGTAGCGAGCAGCCACTTCCGGATTTTGCAGGGAAGGCGCAAATGCAAAGGCAGGGTTCATGTGGCCCTCAAGGACGCTGCAGATGTGGTCATCACCCGATGCCGCGCTCATGCATCTTCGATTTGCCCTCCGCTTCGCATCCATGCCACCGCCCGATGTGGACTAAGTCGGCCATGTCCGAGTTGAGGGTTCCAGCTGCCGTCGACTGTTCCCAGATCTTTTCGCGCCGTGGCGAACAACGCGCTCTTGATCGTTGATATCTGGGCCTGCGGGTCGATCTCGTAGAGACATGCGATCGTGCCGGCGACTAAAGGCGCGGATAAGCTCGTCCCATACTGAAGCGCACACTTCTGGCCGAGCCTGCCTCTCGTGGACCTGATCAGCGACAGATACGAGCCTGGCGCCGATATGTCAGGCTTACCCACGTCTGCGTTGCGTGGCGGACCGTGGGCCGACTGGCCCCACAACCTAGCCGGCGTCCAACGGGTTTGATAAGCGCCAACAACTATGGCGTCGTCCCCGCACGAATACGTGCCGATCGTCGAAGCGAGATCCTCGTCAGGAAGCGTCTGGAGAGAACTCGCGCGCCAAATCCCTGATTGTCCTTCATCGTCCCGCTCAAGCCACGCGTGAAAAGCAACGGCGCGTGCATCGCCTGCCGGCACACTTGCGTCCGACTGGTCGACCGCCGCAAGTACGACTTTCCAAGAGCCAATGTTCGCCGCGACCGGATCAAGCTCAAGCAGAATGACGTGCCGACCCCGAGCATGGTCATCACTCGGGCCCGGCAGCGGGGGCGCGGCACACCCGCCGCCCCCTTCAACGGTCGCCTGGTCGCGAATTGCGGGGCGGTAGCGCGATCCGACGATCGAACCGCATACACTTTCGTCGATCATGAGTTCAGCCGCCAATCCTGGATTGAGAGGCCCGAAAGACTCGCCGCTGGGCGATACCAACGACACCTGCAGCCAGATATCCGAGGCCTCGTACCAGATTTCGATGCTATTGCGCGTCTGATCTGGGACCGCGGGCGGGAGCCGCGTAGGCGGGCGCCAACGGAACTCGAACTGCTGGCCGGGAGTAACCTCGTCGGCAATGTGCTGCCAGACCTGTGGCGCGTCCCGGTGATCCGGCAAGTTGCCCGCCGCAACAGTGACAGCTCGCCCCTTCATCTGCGGCCCTGCCGGCCCACTCTTCAGCAGCGCCGACAAGCGGCGCTCGAAATGACCATCGCCGTCATGGGGCCCACTCATTGTATTGAGGCTGAGATTGACGACGCACGGCTGACGCTTCTCGTCGGCAAGATGGAAAATGTAGGCGACAGCGTCGACGACGTCATTGGCATCGAGCATCTTTCGGCCGTCGGACAGACCATGCGTCCTGATTTGAACGAAGACGATGTCAGCTTCCGATGCGACCCCGCTTACTGTGGGAAGGTCAAAGACGTCGGTGTCCGAGTGCCGACATGACGGGCGTCGGCGTCCTGCCGCAACCTCCAAGACACACGTACCGTGCGCGCCGGTCGGGTCGGAATCGCCGATTCCTGGACGTCTGGAGGTATAGTGGTAGTCATGCGGATGGTAACCGAGCTTGCCGTAAGGGGCGTCGCTATCCGCGGGACAATTCTCTAACCAGTCGCTGAGAACCGCGTCGATATGCGCTTTCTTAAAGACGCGGCCGTAACCGAAATGAAAGTCTTCCGTCCCAATCTTGACGACCGGAAGTTCCGGCGTGACGATTGGAGTGCCACTGAGTGTCGGCTCAGGACCGGCATTCTGATCCCAAAGGGCGAAGATCCTCGACTCCGAGCCGTTGGAGAAGCTCGGGTGCGCAAAATCACAGCCAAAATCCACGACGCCGACAATTACCCCTCGCCCGGCTTCCGCTATGCCATAGTCGAGATCTTCGGGCGTGGGAGCTGTCGCGGAGGCGACATCCTTGAGATCACGCATCGCTCTCTTGAGCTGCGGGTTGAAGCCGCCGGACAGGGCGATGTCCTGAGCATCGCGTTGGACCGAGGGAAACGGCAATCGCAGCATCTTCAGCCACGGATGAAGACCTCCGAACAGAACGTGCTCGATATACGCCCGCTCCTCTCCCTCTTTCATCCTCGGAATCCAGCTGAGGGGTTCGGGCCAGAATATCCGTTTCAATCTGCTGGCAATGACTGCAAACTCGAAATCCGCGGTCAATCCTATCATGCAAGCGTTGTTGAGTTTATTGCCAGCGATCAGATCGATGCGGTGAAGTGCCCTCGCCAACTGAGCGGGAGCGTTGTTCGGCCAATCAGGGTGGTTGGTATTCGGATTGAAGTCTGAGAGCGGCAGCGACAGGCCCGTGCTCTCGTCCGTTGTGAGATAGCGCAACCCACGGATTTGCTTCCAAACAGTGGGCCGATCGTGGATCATTTCCTTGAAACGGCGCCAAGGTGAAAACGTCGCTCCGTACGCGGCCTCGTAAAAGATAGTCTCGAGCAGTACCTTGAGATCGTCATACGGGCGCTTACCGAGGAGCTCGATGTATCCCGTTCCGAAGGCAGTGATCTTTGCGCCGGAAGCGAGTTCGGCAACGGCCCGTCCCACCCTGGCGTCGAAATGCGGATCGATGCGCGGCCCCAACCCCCATCTCATTCGCAAATTGAAATTGGCCATTGTCCACTCTCACCGTCGAAAACGTCGGCGCCGGCGTGCTGCAACCTGCAGTGCTCAAGGGAGCCCAATTTGCCGATGTTTGACGTTACGCCTTTGAATATTCTGTGACAAGACGATCGCGGTCCATCTATCCGCTCACGTGTCCACAGCGCGGGACGACGAGGGAGTCCGCGGCGGCGAAGTTGAATTGGGCGTGGTAGCACTTGCGCCGCGCGACTGGCCAAGCCACCATTGCGATGCGCGGATGCACTGCGTATCAGCGCTAGAAGTCCTTGCGAGGAGGATTTCGTGACCGAAAGTGCGAGGTGCCGGTCGTGCGGCAGCGAGTTTGCCGAGGCGGCCAGGTACTGCTCGCAGTGTGGGGCCAGGGTCGACGATCGCCTGCCTTCCGATCCCAATTCCGGTGGTGCACGCCTATTTTGTGAGCGGCGCCAACTTACGGTGATGTTCGTCGATCTCGTGGGATCCACCAAGCTTTCCTTCGACCTTGACCCCGAGGACTTCACGAGCGCTGTGAGTGCATACCGGGATGTGTGCGTCCGCGTGGTGCGACACTGGAGAGGCTACGTCTCGCGCTATGTCGGTGACGGCGTCCTCATCTGCTTCGGCTATCCTCATGCCTCCGAGGACGACGCGCTGCGCGCAGTCGCCGCTGCTTGGGAACTGGCCCGCGACATTCCGGAAGTGAGCCTGTCGAAGTCGACAGCGGCGCGAAGCAGCACTCTGCCGCGTCTGAGGGCCAGGGTCAGTTTGCACACGGGCTTGGCGGTTGTAGGCGACGTCGTAGGTCGGGACAGCGCCGAGAGCCATGACATTCTCGGAGCCGCACCAAATATAGCGGCACGACTGCAGGCCCTGGCCGGTCCAGGTGAAGTGGTCATCAGCGAGGCGACTGCGGCGCTGCTCCCCCCGACAATCCAGCTGCGCCCCCTGGAGCCGATATCGCATCGGCCCGAGATGGCGGCCGTCGGCGCTTTCGCCGTCACTCATATGCCGATTGGCCTCATCCGCCGTCGACCCATCTCCTTGGGCACATTCGTTGGCCGGAACGCGTTGCTCGAAAGCATACTTCTGGAACTTGGCACAGAGAGAGAGCAAGTGCCGGCAATTCTAGTGTGCGGCGAACCGGGAGTGGGCAAGAGCAGACTCGTGCATGAAATCATCACGAAAAACGCTGCACGGTCAATTAAGTGGATCGAAGTTGCCTGCAGTGCTTATGGCTTGATGTCCCCTCTTCACCCGTTCAAGACCTGGCTCGACGAAAGCGATGCGGAGGACGAGGCCATATCGAGCACACCCGAAGCGTCGGGCGACGCACCCGACGGCCCGACTTCCCCCTTTGATCGCCGCCGGCAGACATTCGGCAAGCTCCAAGCGTCGTTACTTGCACACGCTCCAAATGTGGGCCTTTTGGTCGAGGATCTGCACTGGGCAGACTCAACGACGTTGGAATTTCTCGCCGAGCTCGTGTCAGCTACGGAACCAAGCCGCTTTGCGTTGCTGATGACGTCGAGAGACCAGCTCAGCCATCCCGTCTCGATATTGCAACAGCTGCGCGTCGAAACATTGGGACGCCTGCTACCGGGTGATTCTGCTGAGCTTGCCCGGGAGCTGAGTGGCGGGAAGTCTCTCAGCGCCTTCGAACTTGCCGAGATCGTCGGCCATGCGGATGGTATACCGCTCTATATCGAGGAGTTTGTGCGGGCCATCAGTCAGTATCGATCCGCCGCCATAGATCCCAATCGAGATCACATTCCGGTCACATTACGCGACTCCCTC
>DATMEE010000297.1:0-10017 GCA_035557035.1 Phycisphaerae bacterium | reverse complement strand
AGCTTCGCCAGCCGCATATCGTGCGTCTTGAAACCCGCCCGCCCAACATCGAGGGCAAGGGCCACGTCACGATTCGCGACCTGCTCATCAACTCGCTGCGCATGCGGCCAGACCGCATCGTCGTCGGCGAGTGCCGCGGTCCTGAAACGCTCGACATGTTGCAGGCCATGAACACCGGGCACGACGGGTCGCTCACGACGATTCACGCGAACAACGTGCGCGACGCGGTGCAGCGCGTGGAGACGATGGTCATGATGGCGGGCTATGACCTGCCGGTGAAGGCGATTCGGCAGCAGTTCGCGAGCGCCATTCATCTCCTCGTGAATGCCAACCGTCTGACAGGCGGCCCGCGAAAGGTCATGTGCATCGCCGAAGTGCAGGGCATGGAAGGCGACGCCGTGACGATCCAGGAAATCTTCAAGTTCGAGCAGATCGGCATCGATGGCGCCGGCAAGGCCTACGGGCAGTTCATCGCCACCGGATTGCGGCCGGGATTCCTCGAACGGTTGAAATCGTCCGGCGTGGAATTGGACCCGGCCATTTTTGAGCGCCGCGTGCTGTATCGCGACGTGCCGAGCCAGTAATTGCGACTTACGCCAGTGGGGGATATGACCTCATGATCTCGCAGCTCATGCTAGCCCAGTCGCCGGGGATGATGGACCAGGTAATGGTCATCGTTCTGCCGCTGATCGGGTCCATCATGCTGTCGTTCGCGATCTTCAGCCTGGTGCGCGACCTGCGCAAGCCGGATTCGCGCCGGGTGCAGGACCGCCTCCGTGAAAAGAGCGGTTTCGACGGCGGGACCGACGCAAGCACCGAAAAGTTGGTGAAGGCATCGATTCTTCGCACCAAGCGCGAAGCGGAAAGCCTCATTGGCCAGGCGCTCTCCAAGCTCAGCGTCATCGGCGCCCTTCAGCGGATGCTCGACCAGGCCAACTTGAATCTCGGGGCCAGCTCGGTGCTCATGTATCTCACCGGCCTCTCGGCCATCTCATACATCGCCGGCTACTTTCTGAAGCTCGAACTCTGGCTGACGATCAGCCTTGCCGTCGGCGCGTTTCTTTTGCCGCTGATCGTCGTGTTCATCATGCGGAAGATCCGCCTCAACAAGTTCCTGAATCAGTTGCCCGACGTCTTTGAATTGATGAGCCAGGCCCTTCGGGCCGGACACTCGCTGCCGAACGCAATCCTGGTCATTAGCCAGCAGCTTCATGACCCCGTTCGCTCCGAGTTTGCCCGCGTCTTTCATGAGCAGAACCTGGGCATCAAGATCGAAGACTCTCTCAAGAACATGGCCAAGCGCATCGGCATGATGGACGTGAACTTCTTCGTCACGGCCGTGTGCATTCAGCGCCAGACCGGCGGCGATCTGGCCGAGGTGCTCGACAACATCAGCGGCGTCATTCGCGAGCGCATCAAGCTCTTCGGCATGGTGAAGGCCCTGACGGCCGAGGGGCGCCTATCAGGCTGGGTGCTGCTCGCGTTGCCGATCGTCGTGTTTGTTCTCGAAATGGTGGTCAATCCGGCCTACGCCGACAAGCTGCTCGACACCCAGATCGGCAACTACATGCTGATCACCGGCGCCGTCATGCAGTTGCTTGGGCTGGCGATGATTCAGAAGATCGTCAACATCAAGGTGTAATATGGAAATCTACATACTCGGCGCCCTGGTGGTCGTGGCGGTCTCCATGGTCGCCTACGCCCTCATGCCCAATAAGCAGGAAGAAGGCGACGTCGTCCGCCGCCGCACCGCCGGCCTCAGCAAGGAGGACGACGTACGCTCCCTCCAAGCCAAGGCCCGCGAGCGAGCGCGCAGCAGTGTCTTCGAGAAGGCAGCACCATTGCTCTCTCGGCCGGTCATGCCCATGAAGGCCGAAGAGCAGACGAATCTGCGATCGAAGATGGCACAGGCCGGGTTCCGTCGCGAGTCGGCGGTTTCATTGTTTCTTGCCAGCAAATCCGCGGCATTCGTGGCGTGCGGGCTGGTCGGCGCCGTCATGGGCATTCAGTCCGAGAAAGAGCTGCTGGGCATCATCGGGCAGACGATTTTCGCCGCCGGCCTGGGCTTCATGCTGCCGAATCTGTGGTTGAACATGTCGATCCGCAAGCGCGCGGAACACATCCGCAACGGGCTTCCCGACGCACTGGACCTGATGGTCGTCGGCGTCGAGGCGGGACTGGGGCTTGATGCGGCCCTGCTTCGCGTGAGCGATGAGATGAAGACCGTCTATCCGCAGCTTGCGGAGGAATTTCAGATCTCCTGCGTCGAAACGCAAATGGGCGTTCAACGCTCCGAAGCGCTTGGCAAGATGGCCGAACGCAGCGCCGTGCTGGAAATGAAGGCGCTGACGGCCGTCATCGCCCAGGCGGAAAAGCTCGGCACGAGCATCGCCAAGGCCCTTCGCACGCAGGCTGAGTCGCTGCGCACCAAGCGCCGGCAAAGGGCCGAGGAGCGCGCGCAGAAGACGGCGGTCAAGCTGCTGCTGCCGCTGATTCTGTTTATTTTCCCGACGATTTTCATCGTGCTGGCCGGCCCCGCGGCGGTTCAGTTGATGGAGACCTTCGGCTCGGGCGGGGCGCTGAACAAGTAAGCGCGAGTCGGGGTCCAAGCGCACTTCCGCCCATTCTGAGCTTGGACAACACCCATCACGGTTCTTGTTTAATTCTTTTTGCCAGAATGGCTCCTGCGATGCGCCGCGCCGCAAGCAAGTTCCACCTCCAGTAGTCCGTTGATTTAGATCGCTCGCCGGCCGCCTTTTGATATACCCCGGCGAGCTGCGCGGCGCCAATGCCCGCGTCCATCTCGCGATGAATATAGCTCAGAGAAAACTGCCCGAGTCGATTCAGCCGTTGCGAATCCTTCATCAGCTCACCAAGCGCCTGTTGAATGGCGGCGGCCGGTGCGTTCCGTGCGCGGAAGTGCCTGCCGGAGAAATTGTAATAAGCGGCGTCTTCAATCGTGTCCTCGTCAATCACCTCGCATTCGCCGCGCTCTCCCAGATTGGCGACGGCCTTTCCACAGGCCATTGCCTCCAGGATGCCGCGCCCGCTTCCCGCGACCACGTCGGCATAGTTATAGAGCGATTTCAGGTCTTCGACGCCAAAAATGGCGCCGGGCAAGTGCACGATCTGGCCCCTCCTGCCGGAATTGATCCGGGCGGCCCACTGCTTCAGCTCTCGCAGAAGCGCCCCCTCGCCCGCAATCACAACCTGCGCCGGAACGCCGGAGAGGGCCTGTTGCTCCGCAAAGTCCATCATGCTTACCAGCCATGGCCGTTTGTTTTCCCACAGCCGGACCGCCATCACCAGCTTGCGGCCGGACGCCGGAAGTCCAAAGCGTGCCAGAAAATCGGCATCGACGGGGGCCGGGTGATAAGCGCTCGTGTCAATTCTCGCGCGGATCAGGTGCAGTCGATCAGGTGGAATGCGATACCAGTTGGGATAGAGATCGTCATACTGCTCGCGGCTGAAGACGATCGTATGGGTCTTGCGCGGCGGCTGATTGTGCCGGAACGCGCCGCCCGCCGCCGTGAACACGAAGGGCAGGCCCAGCCGCGCCGCGACCCAATAGCCCCGCGCGATGCTGGGGAAATCCTGGGCATGCACCAGCCCGATTCGCTCGGAACGCGCGATCTCCAACAGGCGCTTTGCTCCCGAACGCGAGGGGAGCCGCGAATACTGCTCCAGCTCCGGAATAAAGTGAACCGTCGCGCCGATGTCGCGGTAGGCGTTGACCATCTCGTCCACGCCGCCCGAGGCGGCCACCGCCACGCCGTGCCCCATGGAAATGAGATGGCGCGCCATCGCCAGCGCTGATCGCAGATGGCCGCCAATCCGCAGCAGACAGCCGAACACGAATAGGACGCGAATACTTTCAGTCACGCCGGCAAATCCTCATCCTTCATGCCCCGCACCGGAAATCCGCGAGATTTGTCCGGGCGCGGCCCACGTCTCCCGATTACGGCGCGCCACAATTTCGCATACGCTTGAAAATCGCTTTCACCGAGCAACAACACGTCCCGGTACGAACTCCCCGTCTCGCGGCAATACACCACCATGCGAACGCCGGTTTGAATCACGTTGATGATGCTGAACGCGATGCCGGCGCCCATGACGCCGTAGCGCGGAATCAGATACCAGCACGCCGCGAAGGCCGACGCCACGATCAACACGCTGGCCAGAAACACCACCCGCGGCTTTCCCGCGGCCGCCACGTGGATCGCCAGGAAATTGCCCGCGGGCCATACGATGGTGCCGATGATCATTGCACAATAGATTCGCGCCGAATCAACAAACTCTTGTCCGTAGAGCAGGACGATCAGCGGCTTGATGATCGGCAGCGTCACGACCGTCGTCACGGCCATCAGCCAGATTGAATTTCGGCAGAGCAGATTGGTCCGGCGCGTCGCGTCCTTCTGCTCGGCGGCGGCCGTGTAGGGAAAAAGCACCTGCGAGACCGGCACGGCCACGATCTTGGACTGCTGGCCCAGTGCGCGGGCGTTTCGAAACAGGCCGATGTCCGCGTTGCTGATTTTGAAGGTCTTGAGCAGCAGCAGCGGCAGCTCCTCCACGAAGAAGTTCACCAGGATCAGCAGGTAACTCCAGAACCCATATTGCCACATCCGCCAGAGCAGCCCGGACAACGCGAGCCTCTCCCGCGGGACTTCGGCCTCGCGCACGGGCAGCATGATGCATTGATGGCAGAGATAGCTCAACGCGCACACATCAGCCGCGATGACGGCCAGCAGCGATCCCGCGATGCCCCAATTCATCCAGACAACGAATACAAACAGAAAGAGCACGGTCCCGAGGGTGGTGATCGCGTCTGAGACGTTCATGGCGGTGATGCGCAGTTCGCCACTGAGGATGCGCTGGAGGAAGTTGTTGATGAGAAAAAGCGGCACCGTCAGCAGGGCGAGGTAAAAGAGCTTCGGCTCAATCTCGTTCCATGGGGTGAACGGCTTCCGCCAGATGGCCAAGATCATGAGAATAGTCAGCGCCGATACGAGCGCGCCCGCGGCCCACTGAATCCGGATGATACGCTGCGTGGACTCCAGCTTCTTTGCAACGAAGTAAGCGAACGCGCTCCCCAGACCGAGATTGCCGAAACGAAAGCACACTTCGCGGACGAGTAACAGGAGCGTAAGCGTGCCCAGCCCCGCCGGCCCGAGCGTGCGAGAGTTGATAATTCCTACTGTTAGGCCGATGAAAGTGAGCCCGACCCGAACGATAAACGTTTGAATGCTCGACCGGGCGAACGACACGCAGTTAGACCCTCGGCCCGACCAGTTTTGCCAGGGCGGGAGGATGAACCTCGAAAAATTGTCCGAGCCAGGGCAGGTCGATGAAGAGCAACGCGGTCCCCACGATGGCCACAGCGAAGCACGCGATCATCAGCCGGCGTTCGCGGTAAAGCTTCTCGGGTGCTTGAACCGGGCTGTTTCTTCGCAGGCTGATGTGCCAGTAGATGGTGATGACGGCAGCGACGAACGGAACCGTGAGAACAAGTTCGACGCGGTATTTTACGAGAAATATGCCGAGCAAGAGCGAGAACGAGCTGACGTAGAAAACCATGAGCGCCATGAGCCGCGTATCGTTGTACCAGCGAAATGATCGGCGATATTCCGATGCCGCCTGCTTGTCGCCGATGCGTCGATATTCGGCGTAACGCTTTGCCGTCATGAGAAAAGCGCCCAGACTCCAGTAGGCGCAGAGGAGGGAGAGTGGAGCAATGCGCGCTGCCCCGGCTGCATACCAACCCATGAGCAAGCGAATGGGATTGTTGACCGACTCGGTCAGCACGTCCGCGACGGCGACATCCTTGGCGCGAATCGGCGGCACGTTGTAGATGATGCCCATGACCCAGATGGAGGCATTGGTCACAAAAAAAGCGGGATTAACCATCCACCCCAGCGAAATGCCCCCGGCACCTAGAAGCAGCCACTCGATATATGCCCATTTGACCTTGACGCGCCCGGACGGAATTGGTCGATGTTGCTTGTCAGGATGGAAGCGATCGAAGGGCCCATCAATAACTTCGTTTATTACGTAGTTCGATGAACAGGTGATACAGACGGCCAACAGGCCGATCAACATCTTGACCACGCTTTGCGAGGTCACGGGAGCGCCATCCAGGGCAATCGCCATCGCGATGCCCGGAAGGCAGAAGACTTGTTTGAACCAATGATCGACCCGGGCGATCTCTATGTAGCCCTTGATCGAATCAATATGGCTGGGAGGTAGGGGCATTGGTCACCGCGTAAACCCAGGAATCAAAAAGATTCAACGGCACGACTCGACGATACAGGGAAGTTCCCTCCAGTCGTCGGCTCAAAAATCTTAATGGCGGAAAATATACGCCGAGGCGCTCCGCCAGATATCCGGTCTTGAAATACCATTTTGCTCGTTTCCGCGCGACGACAGCGAGACCAGCCTCCCGAAACGCCTGCTTGATGCTCTTGTCGTTGAAATATCCGACGTGTGCAAGCCGGAAATGCCACCATCTCCGGCCAAGGCAACGCGCGGCGATGCTGGATATATCAGGCGTGACGATAATTGAAATGCCCCTTGGCGTTAAATGCTCGCGCACCGCGCGCAGGAGTTGAAGCGGATTGGAGACGTGCTCAATCACGTCGACAATCGTAATGACGTCAAATCGGCGTTCGTTCGTGGCAGGATGTGGAAAGAAACCTTCGTGTAGTTTCGCACCGCGCCGTCGCCCCACTGAGACGGCCCATGTGCTGGGTTCAATTCCCTCCGCCTTCAAGCTGCGGCGTGAGGCTTCGTCCACCAGAAGCCCGATCCCGGCGCCGATATCGAGTAGAGTTTCCGCGTTTGGACGGAGCTTTTTGACCAAATCGAGCAGCTTGCTCATTTGAAGCGTGCGCTCCGCCGCCCCTGTTTCGTAGTCGGGGTCTTCCAATGCGGTGTAGAGCGATTCGATTGCCTGGATTTCCGCGGCGTCGCCGAATACGAATCCACACGACGAGCAGCGGTTCAGCCGGACGGTCAAGCCATATCGGCTGTCGGTGATGCGCATGTCTTCCGGCTTCAGCAGTCGGCCAACACCGGATTCGCGATACAGCTTGACATCCGCGGAGCCGCAAATCCAGCATTCCATCGATGACCGGGACGATTCTTCACGCATCGGGATATGCCAACTCGCGGAGATTTCGAATTGTCGGAAAGCGACTCGTCTCAGTCCGACCTGCGTGCGGCTGAACGAGGATGGCTTTCATTCCGGCCGCCGCCGCGCCGACGCCATCGATATCACGATCGCCGACGTAAATGGCCGATGTCGCGCAGGCATCCAGCTTTGCCATCGCGAATTCGAATCCTTTCTTGTTCGGCTTGAAACAACTCACCTCGGAATCATATGAACTGACAACAACGTCGAAATGATCCCGGACGTCCATCGCCATAAGCTTTTCTTCAGCGGGGTAGTCGGAATAGACGCCGAGCCGTAGGCCCCGGCGGCGGAGACCGGCGAGCACGCTCTGCAGCGATGGATCCGCGCATCGCGAAAGCAGCGCCAGGGGTCGCTCGAACATCCAATCTCGCACGACGCTGCGCACCGTCTCTAGCGGCAACTTGCATTTCTCAGCGGCCAACTCCAGTTGAGCTTGGTCGAGGCGCTCCGGCTGTATGTTTGCAGCGTCTCGCATGTGCTCCTGAGCTTGCCTGAACGCCCGGATGGCGCGCACCGTGAGTCGTGCCTGGCGAACATGGGAAGCGCAATGGGCGACGAGACGTATGGCCATCGCCTTTCGGAGGCGTCGCTGGTCGTACAATGTGCCATCGACGTCGAAAATGACCGTCGTGATCCCAGGCTCCAGATGGACGTTGGGTCGGGTTGTTTGAATATTGGATTTGATTATTGGGCTGCCTTACGCATGACTTTTCGACACTTTGACCATGGTACGACATGAATCGCGTAGATTCCAGTGCCGTATGAGTATCGGACCGCTCCCCCGTGTCGCGAACATTAGCTTACGGGGGGCTGACTCGGACGGCCGTCCACGGCCCGCGTCGAAACATCACCCGTTCCGTCGGCGGATCTTTTAGCACAAAGCCTCTCTGCCTGCCGCGCTCAATATGCGCCGAAGCGACGGGCAAGAGCCAGGGCTCGACGTAAGGAGGCGCGAATCGTTCAATATTCACGATAAATACGTTGACGCCATATTTAGCGTGCAGGTGATCAACTGCTGCCCAATCGCTCGCGTACAACGCGGCGAGGCAGTCTCGAATTCGTATCTCCATTTCGCGAAAAAACCCCATGTAGAAGGCGAGTGCAGTTTCGCGAGAGACAAGAACCGAGCGTTGGCACACGAGGGGAATGTCGTCGACATCTTCAGGGTAACCCGCCAGGAGCGTCTTTTTCGGAAGTGACTTTACGAATTCGTTAAGTTCGCGGATTTCGGCCGGGGCCGGCGCATTGGCGCGAATCTGGATGGAGCCCCAGCCGATTGAGTAAACAGCGGGAACGATGAGCGCGCCCGACCACGCGACTCTGGGCTTCATCAGCAGGCGGACAATACGCCCTCCCCACTCGGCTCGAGAGAACTTCTCCCATAACGGCGGCGCAATCGCGGCGGCGGCAAAGACAAAAAACCAGGCAACCTTCGGATGTCGTCCCGGCATGTAAAGCTTGAACAACAGGAGATGCGCGGCAGTCCAACTGATCACTGATGCCGCAAAAAAAGCCCAGAGGGCAAACGGAATACGCCGCAGACCAACGATGGCCAACAGGATGGATAGCACGATCATCGCCGCCACGAATTTCGGCAATGAGATGCGCAGGCCCGTTTCCGGCTGATCAAAGAAGTACGTAGTCGCGCCGGCGCCGAACATTTGCTGTCGGCCGCCGACTTGAAAGATCGGCATCTCGCGGGCTTCGCCGGCAGTTATCAATGCACCGAACTTTTCCGGCACATGACGAGCCGCCAGCACGCCGATCGATCCCGCGGCCAAGATTGCCGCGAGAAGCCAACCGCGCGGCAGCGTCCGCGTCCGTATGAGTCGCGTCCCTTCGACGATCAACGTGGACAACCCGATATTCGCGAGTGCGATGGGGTACACCAGCGCCGCGAGGAGCATGGTGAATCCGACAAGGATGACGCGCCCGCGGACGAGCCCGATCAGAGTCAGCATGGTCAGCACCGGCTCAAATGATCGCTGCAGCATGGCGGGAAGGAACGGGCGCATCACCTCCACTTTTGGAAAGGACAGCAAGAAGAACGTCAACAGTGCCACGACGCCGCCGATAGGCGAATTCGTCGCCGTCACGGTCTTGCCGGTTTTGTAAATCAAAGCGATGCCGATAAGCATGAGGCATGACGCGCCGATCTCAGCGCCGAGTTGCGCATCCATCATTTTTGCGATGGTCGAGTGCAGGAATTTATATCCGAGCGGCGCCATGGCGGAGGATGCATAGTGCTCGGTCACAAGATCATTCTTGAATAACTCCGGATCGCCTTCACGATACGCCCAAAAGACGTGCTGTCGCTGATCGTCCTCAAACCGATCAGATCGACTCATTAGGAATGCCAGGCGGATGGCTCCGCCCAGAATTACGAGCGCAAACGCCAGGAATATCCACGGCCTGGCCGCGGGCGTGCGCCAGATAGCGCCAGCGTCGTCCAACGCACGGAGTGAGGGCACTGGTTGATCCATGAGCGCTTCCAGGTTTCGAATTCAGCGGCACAGGCCATTGGCCTGTGCCACGCCGGCTGCATGCCTTACGCCGCATCTTGCCCAAAGGTCTCGTGTACTGGCAGGATCTTTCCCTTGGGCGAGACGTGCCTGACTTCGCAATCCATCCAGATGCCGGTGTGCCCATGCACGGCGTCGCGAATTTTTCGGATGAGCTGCATCATGTCGATCGATGACGCCTGGCCGACGTTCACGATGAAATTCGCATGACGCGGGCTGCACAGGGCGTCGCCGATGCGCGTGCCCTTGAAGCCCAGCGATTCGATCACTTTACCGGGCGGGCCGCACTTTTCATAGAGTTCGCCG
>DATMEE010000296.1:0-9302 GCA_035557035.1 Phycisphaerae bacterium | reverse complement strand
TTCTCATTGCAGCCGTGTGCGACAAAGCCGTGACATACAAGCAGTTAGTGACCGGAGACAGCTAGAGATTCAGGAAACAAAGATCGCCAGCAACCAGTCGACCCCTGGACCCCTTGGCCTGCCCTTGGCATTTCGGCGTTTCGGGGTTTATTCTAGACGCATGCAAATCCAGATCGACCCAGCCATCCAGAAAGCCACCGACGAATTTCGCGCCAAGTTCAAAGCCGTTCGCGACGAGATCGGCAAGGCCATTGTCGGCCACGACGACATCGTGCAGGGCGTGCTCACCTGCCTCTTCACCGGCGGCCACGCCCTGCTCGAAGGCGTGCCCGGCCTGGGCAAAACCTATCTCATTCGCTGCATGGCCGAGGCCCTCAGCCTCAAGTTCTCGCGCATCCAGTTCACGCCCGACCTCATGCCCGCCGACATCATCGGCACCAACATCATCGTCGAGGACGCGCAGACCGGCCGGCGCGGCTTCCAGTTCCAGCACGGCCCGCTCTTCGCCCAGCTCGTGCTGGCCGACGAGGTGAATCGTGCCACGCCAAAGACACAGTCGGCCCTGCTCGAAGCCATGCAGGAAAAAACCATCACCGCCGGCGGCACGCACTACAAGCTCGATCTACCCTTCTTCGTCATGGCCACGCAAAATCCCATCGAGCAGGAAGGCACCTACCCCCTGCCCGAGGCCCAGCTCGACCGCTTCTTCTTCAAGCTCGTGGTCACCTATTCCAGCCGCGACGAACTCGGCACGATTCTCGATCGCACCACCACCGGCCATCGGCCCGACATCAAGCCGGTCATGTCCGGCGAGCAGATCATCGGCGCCCAGCGTCTCGTGCAGCGCGTGATCGTCGCCAAGCACGTGCAGGACTATGCCATCCGCCTGACGCTCGCCACGCATCCGCAGGGCGAATTCGCCACCGAGCAGACCAACCGCTACGTCCGCTGGGGCAGCTCGCCACGCGGGGCCCAGGCAGTGGCGCTCGCGGCCAAAGTGCAGGCCCTGCTCGACGGGCGTTACAACGTGAGCTTCGACGACGTCCGCGGGGTATTCGTGCCGGCGCTTCGGCACCGGGTACTGCTCAACTTCGAGGCCCAGGCCGAAGGCATCGAATCCGACGCGGTCCTGCGCGACATACTCGACAAGACGCCGACCCGCGTGGACGTGGCGGCGTGAATTCTCGCTATGAGGTAAGCCGCTCCGGGTATGCACGTACCCGGAGCGGCCTCACCGGCCGCGTCGGGCAGCGCTCCTGGCACAATCCGCAATCCGTGCAGCCGACGCCGGTGCAGCTCGGATCGATCACGTGACGCACACCCGCTAATCGGAATTGGTGTACCGCGCACCCAACCGTGCCTCGGCCGCCGGATCCATCGCGGCTGTACTCAGTGCTTCAAGCACGCACCGCACAGCAGGTCGCCCGCGTCGGATGCTCCGATCACATAACCATTCTTCCCGCATCGGCTGCACGGCAGCGGTTCGAATTTCCGGATGAGCGGATTGAAAGGGACCAGAAGTTTACGCACGGCCTGGCGCCGTGTGATCTGAACGTTGGCGAGCATGATCGGCATCCGAACGCGGCGCAGATCGATCGGTTTAAGGACCGCGTGAACCCGATGCTGACTCGCCAACTCGTCCGCGACCTGCTGAAATGCAAGGCGGCGGCGTTGCAATTCCTGATTGAGATGCTTCCGCCTTTCGCCGGCGGCGAGGGCCTGCGCCGCGAAATCCTCCCATTCCTCACGATGCTGTGTTTGGAGCCGCGCGAATGAAGCGTCCAGCGCCGCCCGTGATGACGACAGCCGGGGGCGCAGCTCTTCATCGACGACCGCTTGCTGCGCACTGCGCGCGACGGCCATGACGGCGCCGATCAGATCCGTCGACTTCAGGGGCTTGAACTCCGACCCCTCCGAGACGTGGGCTTCCGCAAGCGCCGGCTCAGGGACCCGCACAACTGCCCCGCTGGTCAGGCTGAACCAGGGCTCGATGAGGCCCTCTCGATGCTCCGCGGTCGTGGTCTCAAACCAGAGGCCGACTGCGAGATATTCACCGAGGGACTCGCGAACATCCCGGAACTCGATCCGCACGTTAACAGGCTGAAACTGCTCGTGAAACACTTCAGACAGTTGCTCGTGCCGAACGTACGAGACCGGAAGCTCCAGACACGGCGTGGAATCGCGCGGACTCTTTTCGTCCAGCGTTCTTAACTCTTCCACGAACGCGCCAGGATCAATGGCCAATTCGATCGGAAGCTGCGGAGCAACACCCACCGGCCAGGGCGGCGGATCGACATGCGGTCCGGCGAGCGCGTCTTGTGCCGGCGGCGGATTGGTCTCGGCCTTTCGTGCGGCCTCGAATGGCGCGTTTCTTTCGAGGAAACGGCGACGCTGATCCTCCCTGCGGCGCTGCCAGGTTAGCTCCCCACGCGCACGACGAACCACACGAACGAGCCGAAGCATCCTCATTGGTTCAGTAAGCCACCCGCGCCATACGTTCAAGCGCAATTCCGCCCGAGCCAATTCCAGGATCAGGTCAAATCGTCGCAGCCCGAGCATGGCATCAAGCAGGATTTGCACATGCTTCCGCGCTGGGTGAACTTGATAGGAGAGCCACCCATACTTTACCAGGCCGGCCTGATCGCCCATCTGCTGACAGATGCCGGCCAGGAGGTCGAGCGTTTCCGTGTCGCGAGGCTTTCGTGCGTAGTAGCGCCTTCCCAGCTCCAGAGCGCGGGCATAGTCCCCTTTCATGCGAGCGTCGACGGATCGAACGAGGAGGTTATTGGCGTGTGAAATCCGTTCCCCATGCTTGACGGGCTTCCCATCGCCCCGCAGTAGCGGCGGTCGAGATCTCCGAATTACGCGGTCCCTGGCCACAGTGCTAACGTGCTCGACGAAGATGGCTTTCCAGCATTGTAGTGCCAGAAACTGCCCGGATTGTCTTTCATGGCCTGCAAGCAGCTTGTAGGTCACTACGTTCTGAGATTGTATTCGCATCCACCGCAAGTACGTCAAGCCCGTCGCAGGGCGAATTAGATTTCAATTAGGGTTCAATGCGCCCCGGATATGCCCGCACGCGGATCGCCCTCACCGGCCGCGTCGGACATCGCTCCTGGCACAGGCCGCAGCCCGTGCAGCCGGCGCCGGTGCAGCTCGGATCGATCACATCGATTTGTCCGTTCGCGCTGACGCCGATCGCCTGCTTTCCCAGGGGGCACACATCGACGCAGATCGTGCAGTTCTCGCCGGACGATCTCACGCAGATTGAATGGTCCACCACCGCGATGCCTACTCGAATCGCCAGCCGGTCCACCAGTTTCAATGCACCGCTCGGACAGACCTTCATGCACGAGAGATCGTCGCACATGACGCACGCCCGCTCACTCGGATTGATGAATGGTGTCCCGGCTCGTGCCTTCGCCTCGGCATTCAGCAGGGCCTTGCCGCTCACCAGTGAAATTGCATCGGCGGGGCAAACATCGGCGCAGCGACCACAACGAAGGCAGGTGTCCAGAAACTCCCGCTCCGCCATCGCACCCGGCGGCCGCAGAAGCACCGGCAAACTCGTCGATGGCGCGCGCAGCGCCGGCGGAAGTTTCTTCTCCAGATAATTCGCCGCCGGCCGCACAATTCCGAAAATCGACTCGCGGAAAAATCCGCGCCGACTCTGCTCGCGTTCGTCTTTGTTTCCGTCGCTCAAGGCGGACCCCGATCCCATCTCCGGAGCAAAGCATTATATCGTGCGGCTGAGGTGGATCGCTGGAATCGAATCGCCGTCGAATTGAAAGGCGGCGCGATTCCCGCGAAGATGGCGCTCTCAAGCGCTCCGCTGACCCCTGATATTCAGAAAGTCCCGATGCCCCGCGCCGTTGGAAGCGAAATCATCGACACCGCGGAAAACGTCTTTCGCGAGTTTTGCCGCGATCGCGGCCTGAAGTACACCGTCGAGCGGCGCGACATCGTCCGCGCCGTCATGAGCATGGAGGAACACTTCGAGGCCGAGCAACTCCTGCTCATCATGCGGCAGACATCACGGCGGGTCGGCAAGGCGACGGTCTATCGCACGCTCAAGCTGCTGGTCGAGTGCGGCATCGTTAAGGAAGTGCATTTCAGCAACAAGCAGGTTCACTACGAGCACACCTACGGCCAGGACCCGCACGATCACATGGTCTGCCGGCGATGCGGGCGCATCATCGAGTTCGGCGCGGCCGACGTGGCGAAGCTGCGCACGATCATCGCGGCGGAGCATCGATTCCATGCGCTATCACATCGATTTCAGATTCTGGGCTTGTGCGAGACGTGCGTGAAGGCCTGCCCGATCGGCCCGAGACTGAAAGTCGTGGGAGCCCCTGCGGCGGTCAGCAAAGCGCGAGATAGGTGAAGAAGGTCAAGATGATGATCTTGGCCCGGGGCCGCAGAAAGGCAATGACGTAATCGGCGGTCTTGAGCACCATCGCCGATGGCGATAGTGCAAATCGCGGGCGGAATGAATTCCCGGAGACCCGTATGTCGAAGCGACGGCACGATTCGCTCATTGCAGCGGCGATTATCGGTCAATCCGCTGCGATTCTGGTTCTTGAGTGGTTGCAGTCCGTGCCGACGTGTTGCACTAAGGCAACGTCACCTCTTGAATGGAGGCTCGATCAACGCGAACTGAGGGCGCCCGGGACGCAGAGGCAGCTTGAGCCGATCTTCGTATCGGCGCGAGCCCAGGTCTTGTCAAAGCGCGTCTGCACCTGCTTCGCCTCGTCATGCTTGCCTTGCGCCCGAAGGACGCTGGCCAATCCGTGGAGAGACCAGCCGTTTTCCGGCCATGCCACGAGATCGGCACGATACACTTCTTCCGCCTCCGGGTGCCTCCCCGCTTTCACGAGAATCACCCCGAGCGTGTGGCGGACCGGCTGAATCCATTCCGGCGGCTCCATGTAGAGCAGGTCGTCCTCGATTTTCACGCCTTCGCGTAGTGCCGCTATTGCGTCATCGAGCCGACCTTCGCGATAGGCGATCTCGCCTTCGAGCATCTTGTCGGCGATGGAGAGCACCCTGTGAGCAGGATTGATGCCGGTCAGCGCGCCTTCGGGAACCTTGTTAACTGCGGAGCGGAAACGCCGCTGCTCGCGCTTTGCGCGGCGAACGTCTCCCTTCGCTGCGTGAGCGACACCGCGGGAATAGTGCCACATCGCCATCGAAATCGGCAGCCGGCCGCGCGGCTTCGGCTCGTTCAGCACCTCGTCCCAGCGGCCGAAGCGCTTGAGGACGTCGAGAGTGGTGGACATGAACGGGTCGGCGAAGGCGGCCTGGTCGCGAATGAAGTCGTCGGGGACGCTGGCGAGCATCTCGCGGGCGGCCTTGAGGGCGACGGCGCTGCGGCCCTCCATCATGGAGGAGAACGCAAGGAAGTGCCGATTGTGCAGCATATAGACGTTGTTGAAGCCCTGATTCGGAGAAATGGCCCGGTAGCGATTGTCGGCCTCGATCGCCTTTTCATTGGTGGTGGAGGCCATCGCCCACCGGCCGATCTGGACGTCGATGTGCGAGGGCATGTGCAGCAGGTGCCCGGCGATCGGCACGAGTGTGCGGAGCACGTCTGCCGATGCGACGCCGCGCTCGGGCTTGGGGGATGCTTCGACTGCGTGGATGTAGAGATGATTCGCACCAGGGTGATTCGGGTTGATTTTCATCGCGTATTCGAGCACCGCGAGAATTTCGTTTGTGTTGCCCTTGGGCGCGCCGTCCTTGGCCCAGAGGTCCCAGGGCTGAAGATCCATGAGCGACTCGGCATAGAGCGACGCCATGTCCGCGTCGTTGATGTTCATGTCATAGATATCCTTCATCGCTTTCGCATACGCCTGATCCAGCGGCTTGCGGTCGGCCGGCGGCGCGGCGGCGTAGCGCGTGGCGAGGGCTTCAATGAGCTTCTGGTCGGGATAGCTCGACCCGGCTTTCAGAGAATCGGCCCTCTGGATCGCGTCCCATGCGGCCTTTGAAGAAGCGTCTGTCATAATGGGATTGTTGATGTGCGGCCCGTGACATAGGGCCACGCCCCACCACGCCATCGCGCATTTCGGATCATGCCGCGCAGCCTCCTTGAACGAACGAATGGCCTCGTCGTGATTGAAGGCGAAGGCCCAGGTCAAACCCTGGTTGAAATACGCCTGGGCCTCGGACGACTCGGTCGTGATCGCTCGGGCGTGATGGCCGATGCCGTCGAAAATGGGCGGCGGCCGATCAGGGTGGGGTTGGACCGATTCACGCGAGTGCGAACATCCTGCCGGAATGAAGAATGGGACAAACAGAAGAACACGATATTTCATTATGGTCTACCTCGTTAGAATTCGTGGTCGATCACCTTCCGATTTTATCTGCGGCACCAAAGGCGCCAAATTCTCCCGGTCTGTGCAAATAACAATCAGAACTGTACCATGAACGTAACACGACAGGCCCACGAAGTGAGTGTTAACCTGAAGTTTGGATTTGTCTCATGGAAATCGAGGCGCGCGTCCGGCAAAGCGCCAACCAACGAGTTCTCTTTCTGCCTCACGCGATACGACAGATGGTGCATCCGCAACGAATGATCGGCACACAAGAAGTGCTTGACACGGTCATGGCCGGAGAAGTGATCGAGGACTATCCCGATGACGCACGCGGACACAGTTGCCTTATTCTCGGCACCGGTGTGAACGAACGATCGGTTCATGTGGTTTGCTCTCCCAAAGATGACTACCTGGCGATCATCACGGCATACGTTCCAAGCGATTCGGAATGGGAATCAGACCATAAAACAAGGAGACGGCCATGACCTGTCTTCACTGCCGCGGCAAGATGTCCCGGCGAGACGCGCCCTTTCAAGTGGACCGTAACGGCTATCACCTGATTCTCGATCACGTTCCCGCGTGGGTCTGCGAACAGTGTGGCGAGGCATATTTCGAGCCACCCGAAGTGGATCTGATTCAGGATGCAGTCCGTGCACTCGACGAGCGGACGCAACGGCTGGCTGCTTCGGCATAGGGTCGTCTGGTCCCGTACTGCGGACTCGGGTATCTGTTCGATTGATTCAAGCCAAAGGGGATTTACCATTCACTGATTTACTTGCACAACGAATCGGCGAAGGCAGCAGGTACGGCAACCTTGTTTAGGGGACACCCATGATCCGCGGAATGCACGCCATGTTCTATTCATCCCGGGCGGCCGAGCTGCGCGAATTCCTGCGCGACAAACTCGGCCTGCGCGGCGCCGACGTCGGGGACGGCTGGCTGATCTTCGACGCACCCGAGGCCGACCTCGGGGTGCATCCGACCGTGGACGGCGATCCGCCGTCGGGCACGCCGAACATCTCGTTCTACTGCGACGACATCGCAGCAACGGTGCGCGAACTCAAGCTCCGCGGCGTCGAGTTCACCCAGGACGTCGAAGATCACGGCTACGGCCTGGTCACGTTCTTCAAGGCCCCCGGCGATTTCAACATTCAGCTCTATCAGCCCAAGTACGCAAAATGAGTTCGCCGGAGACGGTCCGATGTGCGAACGCGGGTACTGGCGCCGCTCGTTGCCGGTTTTCTGGCCGCCAGAGCGACGCGATATCATAGGGTCTCCCCTCCCGAATCGTATGTCACGGACATCTCCGCTATCATGATGAACTAAGGTGCCATCTATTAGCGATGAGTTTGCCTGATTGACCGAACACTGGGAGCGCATGTCATGTTCGAACGCATTTCGATCGATCCCGCGATTTGTCATGGAGAGGCCTGCATCCGAGGCACCCGAGTTCCGGTGCATCAAATCGTCGGGATGCTCGCCCACGGTGATACGATCGACGCACTTCTGGAAGATTTCCCCAACCTGACGCGCGACAACGTGCTGGCCGCCTTGGAATACGCGGCCGCGCTGGCAGAAGAGCAGATCACGCCGATAGAACCGGCGAGCGCTCACCCGTGAATATCCTCGTCAATGAGAAAATCTCCGGCCGTGGCCAGCGGGCACGCGACGGAGTAAACGAATCCGCTAATATGTGCAAAGGTAAAACGAAAGTTGAGGTCGGCGTGAAATTGCACCCCCAATTCATTGTGGATGATCGAGGTGAGCGTAAGAGCGTGGTCCTTTCCGTGGAGGAATATCGCACGCTTCTCGAAATTGTCGAGGATCAGCTCGATGCGGCAGATCTGGATCAGGCCTCGGCTGTTGAGACCGATTTTACACCCTACTCTCAAGTCCGCGGCGATCTCAAGGCCGAGGGCTTGCTGTGAGCTACGCGGTGCTCTTGGGCTCCAGGGCGACCCGCGAAATGCGCGCGCTGCCGAGAGAAATTCTCGAACGAATCGATCGGTCCCTTGACTCGCTCGCTGACAATCCCCGGCCGCCGGGTTGCACGAAGCTACGAAGCAAGTCACCCGAAGGATGGCGCGTGCGTGTCGGGGATTATCGCATTCTCTATCAAATCGACGACAGGCAAAGACAGGTGCTGGTCTATCATGTCGGGCACCGAAGGGATGTTTACCAATAGGAATCATTAAATGGCCAAAGACGCAGCAAAGATGGAAAAGATCGTCGCCCTGTGCAAGCGGCGCGGGTTCATTTTTCAGTCGAGCGAAATCTACGGCGGCATCAACCGCTTCTGGGATTACGGGCCGCTGGGGGTCGAGCTGAAGCGGAACATCAAGGACGCCTGGTGGCACGACATGGTGCAGCACCCGCCCATCGGCCCGGACGGCCGCGAGATCAGCATGGTCGGCGTGGACTGCTCGATCATCATGAACCCGAAGGTGTGGGTGGCCAGCGGGCATGCGACGGGGTTTGCGGACCCGATGGTGGACTGCACCGAATCTAAAAAACGATATCGAGCGGATAAAGCGTGGGTCGTTGGATTTTATTCACCGCGCGATATCGAGAAAAAAGTTGAATGGGCGACTCGCTTCAAACAAATTCAAAATGAGTTAAGCATCGCTGATCCAAGAACGGTGAAGGTTTCGGATGAACAGCTTGATGCGATTCAAACGAAGATCGACGAGTTCAAAAAAGAATGGCAGGCAGAAGCGCACACGATTCAACCATCAGTAATCTACGGTCTCGAAGCGGATAATCGTGATGAAGCGATTCATACTGCACGTTCTTTACTTACGAAGCGTCAGAAACAAGAACTTGCGGGCCAGTACGTCGATGCCGCCTATGATCAAATGAATGTCCCCAATGGATGGCCACGAGTTTCTCCGGCCACGCAGAAGGCAACCTTAACTGAACCACGATCATTCAATCTCATGTTTGAGTCGCATGCTGGTGCGATCAAAGATGAGGATAACAAGGTCT